>NZ_JYNH01000206.1 GCF_000960765.1 Desulfosporosinus sp. I2
ATACTACGTATAATAAGAATGATACGTCTTAAATAACTACACCAAATAGAGATATGAAAATAATGATTCCAATTATTGCAGAAACATTTCTTCCAATCTTTGAACCGTAGTTTTCCTTGTATTTTAGACCGATTAAAAACGATGGAATGAAAAATATCAACGAGTAGAAAATCGTATAATGAATTCCATGATTACCATTAGACCATGAATTCAGTCCAATACCATTTAAATGTAATCACCAATATTAACATATCTAAAATTAATTGAAAACAAGATACCAGCCAAGCATAATGCTAATGAAATAGTTCCAATTCCTAATTCTTTATTTCTAATCTTCATTATATATTCAACTCCTCTTTGTACGCAGTTTCCTACGAATGCGTCGCAACATACAATAATGTGCAGTAACTTTTTTCGTACCCGTAACGCCATGCCATATTTATATCGAGCAAAGGTACGGGAGCATTTATACTTTCTTTTCAAATACTAAGTCATATTGTTTAATCACACCAAGAATATTAAAAACCGTTGGAATAGCAGTAATAAATCTCCAGCCTTCTTTGCAATATTCATCAATTAATTCCCTATGTTTTCCGCTTGAAAAATAGCCTGCTGCCTTTGATTCTACATAAATGCACTTATAAATTTTAAACACATCCCTTGATATTAATGTTTTACATTTACTCGTCGTTTAGGTACCCAAACTTTTTTGCTCCGCCAATACCCTGATCTCCATTTACAGCAATAGCAAACTGCTTGTAATCCTTCTTATGCTTATATTCTGAATCGAATTGGTTAATCTTGTCTGCTACTTCTTTTCCTTCCTTTTTCATTTTAATTACAATTAATGTTTTTGGATTATTGGCGAATGGATTTGGTGCGCTTCCAAATATATATTCTATACTTTCTGAGTTATAATTATCGACGATTGCTTTACAATAATTGTATGTTTTCCCCAAAGAGGCTTCAAAATCAAATACTCTAAATTTTCCGTATCCTGTTTGAAATAACTGGATTTGTTCTATTAATGGTGTAAATATTTCTTGCCGCTGTTCTTGAGTTAATCTTGTCGCCATATATATCGTTCACCCCGCCAGTCTTATGCCAATAGATATTTTTGGTTATTGTATTCTTTCATGACCTTTCTTAGATCTGTTGAATCCTTAAAGATATAAATCTTCCTATTTGAATCCTTCATATCCACCTTTTCACAAATTTTATGAAATCTATTAAACATGAGCCAACCAGCCATTCTTTCCTGAAGGATTACAATTGTATTATCATGGTTCATATTTTCCGACCTCCTTAATAATTATTTGAGAATGATCGAGCCTAACTCTCACCCTTGGGGGGTGGATACCCCCCAAAAGATAATCATATTGTACTCATTTTAATTATTAAGGATTTCTTAGACTCTGATATTTCAATCACTTCATCGAAACTAAATTCTTCATTAATATAATCGGTTAGCCGGATCGCCTGTCCAATGGGGTTAACATCCTCTTTCCTGACGCTTGCCAAATATTCATCCTCACTATAAATTGCTACATCAGTATTTCTCATCTTGAGAATAAGCCCTAGATTCATTTTCTCGATCAGATATTCTGGCGCCTTACCCTCAAGCTTAATAAGTTTTACAGTATAATCGGCCAGCGGTTTAACACCAGCGTCCTCATTAACAGGGGGAGCTTCGGATTGGGTACATTTAACCGCTTCTTCTCTTTCAACATCACTATCGGTAAAATGCTGGCCTAATATGTTATAAACGTGATAATCTCCGTCTTTCAAGCTGGTCTTGATTTGGACATCACTGATTACACCTATCCCATCTTTTACTTTAAGCTGCCCTTTAAACTCTCGCTCCAGATGATTCAGTTCTCTGACTTCTTTCACATCAATTTTGTTTTTATCTTCATGTCTTTTTAGATTCTCTAGGACTCCTTCAGGGACAATTCGCCAAGGGAAGGTATAGTCCTGATTCCTTTTAAAGCCAGAATCATTCTTGTTCTTAGTGTAATTGTAAGTAATTTCTATACAGCAAGATGCTAGCACAGATTCGTTGCTGCAAATCTCTCTGCATTTGCTCTTGATATCATCATAAAACTTCTTGTATTCCTCATTTAGCTGCCTTAGCTCTTCTTTGATCTCATCAGACTTATCCAGAGAATTAATACCTTTACCTTTTTTAGCAAGCTCTTCTTTTTGCTTGATATACTCCTTGTAAATCGGCTGAAGCTCCCTAATTATTTTATAGAATGTCTCTGAATCGCATTTTGAATTATCCTGCAGTAATGTCTTGGTATCTTGAACATCAAGGTAATCGATATCAATAATATCGCCAAAGTTGATCTCGAAAAAATCCTTTATGAAATTTTCCAAGATTATCACAAATTTATTAAAGGGGCTCTTGGCATCGTCCCTGCCTTGATACGCTTTCGGGTTAGTCTTGTAATCTCCGTATTTGTGGTGGAGAAAATAGGGTTTCTTCCATACTGCGTTTAACTCTTCAGGTATGGATACCTTTTTCATTGACTTTACACTATCAATGATCTGTCCCTGTAAATATTTGCATATAGTTGTTTCAAAATCTCTTGATTCCAGACCTTCATTCCGTTCCATCGCTTTATTGGAGAAATAGGTATCGATATTTGTTACTCTTCCAGTCAAATTATCAAGGTTCATTAGTTCATAGGCTAAAATGCTGTCAATGTTATAGTCCAATGCATCGGCTGTTGATTTATCACCAGGATCATAAATTACATCGGCTGGGACATGTTTTCTGCGCATAACTGGATTGTTAATCACCATCACTTTATCACCATCAAAATCGAGATTCAGTCTTGCCATGGATAAATCACAAGCGGCAGGAAATTGGCACACATTATCAAGGTATTTAATGTACTTGTTTTCTGATTCGGTAAACTCTGCTTTCAATACTTCTGAATAATGGGTTAGCGGGTTCCTAAGAATAATGTGCTCACCTTTCTTACCTGCACAGAATAATTGGTTCTCACCTAAGAATCCTATTACATCACTGCCAAAGGCATGCTCCATGAAGGCGATGGTATCTCCAGCAGCATACATATAATTCCCTTTAATATAGGCTCGTCCAAGTAGCAAACCTCTCCATATCCTGCGAGCTTGGTTAACAAGAAAGTTTCTAATATGCAGATCAAAGAGCATCCTGTGGTTTAAGTCTATGGCCTTCTGAATGACATTCACATATTCTTCATCTTCTTTATTTTCGGCATGCTCTTCTTCAATCGCACTATCTTCATCTTCCTGCTCTTCGTTATCTTCATCCGATGCCAGCATGTTAAGGAACGCCTTTACATAGCCGATATTGTTCGACTTCTTTAGTTGACTTTGAAGCAAGACTCACAAAGGATCATATCAATCTTGTCGTTGAACAAGTCCCATTCCTTGCCCCATATGTCTTTAATTTTTCGTACTTTGTTGTCTGACGCCCACATTTTGATCGGAAAGGATACCACATAGCCTTTCACATACGGCAGTCTAATTTGTATTCCCTGTGTGGTGTAGTTCAATCCGAGCTTATCAGATATTATCTTCATCCAAGAAGTATTAGCACATCCCATACCGTCAAACGCATTGATATTACAGGGATATTCCTCATATTCTTTTACATCATATCCTACGCTGTAGGGTTTGATCTTAAATGTCATTATTTCTTCAGTCTGATTCACATGGTAACCAGGATAAGCATTATCTTTATACTCAATAAAACACTTGGGATTGGCAATTTCTTCAGGCCTTACTCGACTGTTGCTGTCATTTTTCCAGCCGTTGCGGCTTTTGTATGTGAATCTATTTGAATAAGACCTTTTAGGTAAGCTTCTCAAAAATGTCTGAGTAAATATTTCTTTACTTCTTTCAACTTCTTCATGAATCTCTGCCCAGCGTTTTTCTTCAGTTTCTTTATCCAGTTTATATTGCGCTTCCTCTTCAGTTATCTCTTCTGGCTTGACTTTGTACTCCTCGACGATCCTGACTTTTCTTTTTAACTTTGTCTCGTAGTCAGGGATAATTACGATTTTAGGCATGCAATCCTCAAAGAGCATGGCACTTGAAAGTAACAACCCCTTTGCTGTCTCAAATTTACTAATGATTGTCTTTTCCGGCTTCTTGCCAAGGGATGCAATATCATCGATCTTGTCCTTCAAGTCTTCTCGAATCAGCAGTGTTTTTTGTGTTCGGGCCATTGATGCCGATTTAATGGCACCTTGTCTGATATACTTTAAACCGTTAAACCATATCCCTTCGAGCATGATCCTTTTATATATATTGATGCTTTCGTCATCCTTGGTATCCAGACCTGAAGCTTTTAAGATTATGAACTCTCCAAATTGATTATTAGCTGCGATTTCAGCATCATAAATCCTGCCCTGGAGCCGGAATATTGAATCAAAGAAAAGGTTCTCGGAATTTGGAATCAGTCTTGGCTCCTCAGTAATGATCAGTTTACCATCTTTATCAGATATTTGATTAAATTTGATCTGCATTACTTTGTACTGTTTGCGTTTTGTCTTCATCTATGTTGACCCCCCTATAATAAAAGAACTGAAAGATTGACCTTCAGTTGGAGATTACCTTTTTATTATATCAGAAATATTTGTTGGATTCGTCATAATATTCCAAAACCCTTGCAACATTTAAATTACTGATATTCTGTTGGTAATGAAAAACCATTATTTAGAGCAATTCTTTTCTGAAATTGTTATATCATAAGCTTATTGAAATTTCCTTCTTCGGCTAAAGCTCTGACTTTGCTCCAAATCAAGTCTTTAATCTCAGTTTTCTTCGATAGTGCAATTGCCAATTCTTGGACAGTCATCAACACAATACTTATCTTTCTCCCAATTGCAAACGTACTCAATGCCTCATCACTATAACCCGAATAGCTGATGTATAAACCTCTCGTAAAGCTTGATTTTGATGATACTTTCTCATTGAAAATAACCAAGCTGCTTTTATCAAGTGGTTTATTTGTCCATTTTGCTTCGAGTAAATATACTTCGTTATGTAAGATAAAGCTACCGTCAATTTGTTCTCCGACTAACTTAAAGCTTCCTCGTGGCTCTAACCCGCTAATCTCAAAAATGCTTTTTAAGTATTTTTCAAAAGCAAAGCCTCTTGATTGTGGTGAATCATCACAATTTGTTAATGCCATTAGCTCACTCAAATACTTACCGTAATCAATCATAGACGTTATAGGCTTTGGCTGCATAGTATTTGGCTTTGTCATGGGTGGCGCAGTTTTTCCAATCAGCCGATTGCCTATTTCGGCACATTTTTTAAAGGTGTCTCGATAACTTTCATCAATCATATCGTTTGCTTGCATATATCGAAGAAGTTCCAACAGCAATTTACCGACCGTTATATTGTCCGAATCTGCTATAATAGCTCTTAGTATCTTCGCCTTAGAAAGTCCTGTATATTTTTTATAAATGTCAATCTGGATCTTTTCATACACAAACTCCTGAAATTTAGGATTGGAAAAGTTCAAAACGTATCCGCTTTCCATTCCAAATAGCTTTTCGAAATATCCTTTTTCTATAAAATCTAATTGAGCCATTAAAGCATCCTCCGCTTCTATTACCTTACAATCTGTCCTGCCTTAATCTTTCATAAACAACGCCAACCAGCAAGCCTTTAATCATGTTGCCAAATTTCTCATCATCAATTACACGCACGCATAAGCTAAAAGAATAAACCACAAGGCAGACAATTTTTACCATAACTGTACATTTTAATTTGTTTGGCCTTCATCAATGTTGACCCTCTATTATATTGAAAGAACTGAAGGTTGATCTTCAGTTCGTGAATTCTCTTTATGATTATTATAGCAGAAATATTTGCTTAGTTCGCCATGATATTCCAAACTTCTAGTGGCAAGTGGCTCACTTTTTTACTGGCGTTTTCCTTATTTTTGGCTCACTTTTATTGTAGCGTTTATAACACAATCTC
>NZ_JYNH01000207.1 GCF_000960765.1 Desulfosporosinus sp. I2
TTTTAGGATTGACCTTTTCCTAGCATCTTGCTTTGGCTAATCCGTTTTCATTACACGCATTGCGTCCATTACCAAACTATATTTCTTAAATTTAACTGGGCTGCCTCAAATTGACTCAGCCCAGTTAAACAATTCAGCAGATTTTACCATCCATGTCCGGTTCGGCTACCAGACCCACCCATATTGGTATTACGGCTCTCATTATGATTAGAGTTATAACCATTCCCGTTCATAGTATTTGTGCTTTTATTCGTACTAGATGGTTGAGCACTTTGGCTCGGTTGTGTGTTATGCCATTGCTGGTCTTGTTGGGAATTCATATTAGAATGCCATTGTAGGTCATCATTGCAGAAATATTGACTGCTTTGTCCCGTAGTGACCGGTGCGGGGGTGACAGTTGTAGCTGGGTCGGTTGCAGGAGTAGTAGTTGCAGGGGTAGTGGTTGCTGGAGTAGTGGTTGCTGGAGTAGTAGTTGCAGGAGTAGTGGTTGCTGGGGTAGTGGTTGCTGGAGTAGTGGTTGCTGGGGTAGTGGTTGCAGGGGTAGTGGTTGCTGGAGTAGTAGTTGCAGGAGTAGTTGCAGGGGTAGTGGTTGCAGGAGTAGTGGTTGCTGGAGTAGTGGTTGCTGGGGTAGTGGTTACTGGAGTAGTGGTTGCTGGGATGACGATTGCACTAGAAGTAGTTGTTGTTACAGTTGCAGTAGTGCTAGGGTCCACAGACGTTGCTGATGTAGCAGCACTAACTGCTGCTACCGCTCCCATTATCAGCCCAAGAGACAATGTACTTACCATTAGCGTATTTTTTAAACTTTTCATCAAAATCATCCTCCTCAAACTAATTACTTAAATTCGTAAATAACTACAATGGCGCTTGCTTTTTTGACCTTGCTTTGTTTGATTCTTTTCCAATGACCACCCCCTGTCTTCTTCAGTAAGTTATTCGCAACAGTTTGTGCTATTTTGAGGGTAGCTCTTAAAAAATAGTAAGTAAAAGTATGTAATGTTTTCCCCAATCTCGTATTTTACTAATTTTCAGCGTAAGAAAAACTTCTATTAAATGGAGGGGAGCAGTATTTCTACCCGAACCCCTCCATCCCTTCTATTCGCAGTAGATATCTTCCCTCCGTGCTGATCAAGGATGCTATGCACAACAGATAACCCCAATCCGGTACCTTTTTCCTTCGTCGTAAAAAACGGATCATAAATATAGGGCATGACATCCAGCGAGATACCTGGTCCCTCATCACTGACGGCGAATCCTACTAAGCCAACTTGTCGAACTCCCTCTAGCTGAATCACACCGCCTTCCCCCTGGGCATCGATGGCATTGAGTAAAATATTTAGGATCACTTGCTTAATCTGATCCGGGTCCACCTCAACCTCTTGCTCGCCAACCTGACTTCGTTCTTGTTTCAACTCAATCTGGTGTTGCCTCAGGGCAGGCTGGATCAGGGTAACTTCTTCGTCCAAGAGTTTCCCTAACGCAATCTGTCCACGCACGGGCTCTTTAGGACGGGCAAAGGATAGAAACTCGCTGACCTAGCGATTTAACCGTTCACACTCTTCAATAAGCACTCTACAGTAATCTGAAACAACTCCATCGTCACTTTTTTCCAGCGCCATTAGTTGAATGCTCACTTTCATGATCCCCAGGGGATTGCGTATTTCATGAGCCAACCCGGCACTCATATGCCCCAGTGCCGTTAATCGTTCCGTTTGCCGGATCTCACCCTCCAATCGTTCACGTTCCTGCCCTTCTCGCTTTAACTTTTCCACCAATTCTTTCTGAACTGTTAGGGCGAGCTGATAGTTGCGTGACGCCTTCCGTTCCTGTTCAGTCAAGAATCCTGTTAACCAGCCGATTACGTTTATCAAGCCGATTTCCACCCACTGCGTATACATGGCCGATGGCGCCATTGCCTGGAAATACATCATCAACGGCAGAATGAGGACCGTAATGACCAAGCTGGATATTATCCCCCCAGCAGGGCCAAAACGCATGGCCGCATAAATCACTGGGAGATAGTACGCGAATTGCAATAGAATGTGATAATTCATTTCGTAATGGTAATTTGTGTAATGAATGGCCGTCAAAATCACTACAACAAGCCCAATCGCGATAAGGTCAAAGAGAGTCCGAGCACGATTTTGTGCAGGAGGTTCATGATTTAGCAAAAGAAGATCTCCTCCCTTCCTTTTATCCGTCCCTAAACCCCCAGTAAGAATCTATTCCGATTTTAAACACCTACAAGAGTAGGACAGGCGTCCATTGTAAGCCGCCTGCCCTATCGTTAAATCAATTCACTCATTAAAAAACACGACGGGCACCAACATAAACGGATTTCCAGTACGGTCCAATCACATAGACCGTAACCCCTTTAGACGACGAAGCATTGATAAATTGCCCATCGCCGAGATAAATTCCGTCATGACTTACTACACCGTCACCAGTAAACGAGAAAAAAACCAAATCTCCAGGTTGAAGGTCTTCAAAAGCAACCTGGGTCCCAACAGTATATTGATCACGTGAAACCCGTTGCAATGAGATTCCGTTTTGGGCAAACACATATTGAACATAACCCGAACAATCAAATCCAGTTTGAGGTGAAGTCCCACCCCATAGATACTTAACTCCAAGATATTGTTTTGCAGTCGCGATAACGGAATCTACTTTATTCTGACGCTGCTTTACCAAGTAAGCCTCATTGAGCGACTTTATGGTCAAGGGTCCAACGATTCCATCGCCCACCAAACTATTTGCCAGTTGAAAATTTATCACACCCTGTTTTGTTATACTTCCAAAGATACCATCCACTTTCCCTACATTAAACCCCACATCATTAAGTTTTGTCTGTAGCTCTACGACATCTGCCCCCGTGGATCCTACCTTAAGTAAAACATTTCCTAGCGCTGCTTGGGCAGGAGTTGACAAGGAAAGTGAAAAAATTATTAATAAGAGCCCAAGGATAATTTTGTTTTTCATTCTTCTGTTCCATCCTTTCAAGATTAACATCTCACAGGTAACGGAATCTTTGAAAGAAACTGGTATAACTAATTAATTACATTTCCGGTTTACATTATTGAAATGATTCATGGTGCCACTGTTACAGTAGCAATTCTTTTTTCCTCTTTTGATATTCTCTCAAATCAATCTCACCACTGGCATAACGTCCAAGTAAAACATCTAAGGCCTGATCTGGTTCGATAATCCGACGTATAAGAACCCGAGAACCTATCCGTCGAAATATATATATAATTAATGCAATCAATACTATCCAAAAAAACAAGTGGATTCCCATCCCCCAAAATCCGCCGCCAAAAAATAAGCCCCAACCGCCAAACATAAATCACTCCTCCTTTCCGTGAACTTTCCATCAAAACATCCACAATAAAGCAAGGTCACTTTCAACGTTGTTAAGCTAAGTATAGAGGTTTCATTTTACGCCCACGTCACATATTCTTAACATCTTTGTTAACGTAGCCTGCTGGGTTGTCAAAACTGCAGCTAGATAGATTACCTGCGTACAGCCGTCAATTGCATTAGAATCTCTTTAAAGGGTTTGTTTAATGTGAGTTTTCTCGGGTTATATTAATTAGCTGACCAGTTAAACCCCTAAATGAGCAGGACAGGCGCCTATTGCAAACCGCCTGCCCTACTCTAACCTCATTTTTTACCAACCCATGTTACCAGACCAGTTACCGGACATCCGGTCCCCATTCCAGCAATTTCCGTTGTATCCATTGTATCCGTTATATCCATTGTTATAATTTTGCGTCGGTTGCTTGGGAGCAGTTTGTTGCCTTTGTTGAGTCACTTTGTTAGTACTAGGAGGAGCGACCGGGGTAGCAACCGGAGGAGCGACCGGGGTAACAACCGGAGGAGCGACTGGCGTAGCAACCGGAGGAGCAACCGGGGTAGCAACTGGAGTAGCGACTGGCGTAGCAACCGGGGTAGCACTGGTATTCGTGTTCATAACCATTGGATTAGGATCATTTTTAATCCAGTCAGCTATTTGTTGCTGATAGTTCGTGGAAGTGGCAGCACCGGCTACACCGACTGCACCAACTATTAAACCAAGTGATAAGGCACTTACCAAGAATGTGTTTTTAATGTTTTTCATAAATAATCATCCTTCCTTTTTAAACCTTTTATCACGATAATGTTTTAAATCAGTATCATCGCTTAACTTGCAAACTTATGTTAACCACTCTCTTCTTTCTTTTGACCACCCCCTGTTTTCATCCAGTTATTCGTTAAGGGAGAATATTTTTTGAGGGGTAGCTCAAAAAGTATTTTACATTTCAAATCTTACCTGCATACGTTATTGGAATGATTTCGATCTAGTGTTCACACTATGTCTGCACTGCCGCATCTATGTTGGTATTGGCAGTATCCACCTGAACCTTGCAATTTAACAAATGCGATTTTCTTAAAGGCGAGCTGTTTGGTTTTGAGGTTTTAGCTTGACCACCATAAACGTATAAAAAATAGGACAGGCACTTATTGTAAGCCACCTATCCTACTCCGACGTCATCTTTTACCAACCCCCGTTGCCGTAATATCCACAACCGTAGCCGTTACCGTAATAACCGCAACCATAGCCATAGCCGTTACCGTTACCGTTACCGTTACCGTTACCGTTACCGTAGCCGTTACCATAGCTATTTGGATTTGATTGATTCGGTACCGGCGGTTGAGGAGTTGGTTGAGTTGGTACCAACGGTTGAGGAGCAGTTTGTTGTATACTGCTTTGCGGTGATTGATTTTGGTTACCACTATTTTGGGTCGCGTTTGTGTCAGCTGTCGTTGCAACTGATGTACTGACTGGCGTTGCAACTGGTGCACTGACTGTTGTTGCTACTGGTGTACTATCTATCGTTGCAGAAGCGGCAGTTGGGTTAGTATTGGTGGAGGTGGCAGCACTGACCAAACCGACTGCACCAACCATTAAACCAAGTGATAAGGCACTTACCAAAAATGTGTTTTTAATGTTTTTCATGTAAAATCACCCTTCTTCTTTAAATCTTTGATTACAACAATGTTTTAATTCGTATCATCGCTTAACTTGGAGACTTATGTTAAACACTCACTTCTTTCTTTTGACCACCCCCTGTTTTCATTCAGTTATTCGTTAAGGGAGAATACTTTTTGAGGGGTAGGTCAAAGTTACCTTAGCAATTCGTTTTTCCGCTTTTGATATTCTTCCAAGTCAATCTCACCACGGGCATACCTTTCATTCAAAACATTCAAAGCCTGATCTTGTCCGGTAAACCCTCGTGTATGAACCCGAGAACCTATCCTCCGAAATAAATATATAATTAATGCTATTAATACTATCCAAAAAAGCAATTGGATTCCCATCCCAAGTATCCCCATTCCCCAAAATCCGCCGCCATAATATGAGCCACAGCCCCAACCGCCAAACATAAATCACTCCTCCTTTCCGTAAATTTTAACATTGTAAATATAGTATAAAGTTATCATTTTACGCCAACGTCACAGATTTTTAACATTTTTGTTAAAGTAGTCTGCTAAGGCATGAATTACTTGTAGAATTACCTCAGCCCCAGAATATTGGCTTTGGTGGCACCCATCTGAACATTGCAAATTCAACAAATGCAACTTCCTTGTAGGATGCTTTTGATTTTGATTTGCTCTCCATAAACACATAAAAATTGGACAGGCCCGCATTGTAAGCAGCCTGTCCTACTCTAAGCTTATCTCTTTACCAATCCCTGTTCCCAGACCCGTTTCCGGACATCTGGTTCCCAGTCCGGCTATTTCCATCGGATCTATTGTTATTTACGCTGCCGTCTTTTTGCGCATTTTGCCATTGTTGTTGCATTGCTGCTTGATTTTGTGGATTTACGCCATATTGCTGCATCATTTGTTGATCTATCTGGACACAGTTATTGATCATTTGGTTATAGAGATCGTTTTGGCTTGCAACCGGGGTAGTAGCCGG
>NZ_JYNH01000208.1 GCF_000960765.1 Desulfosporosinus sp. I2
TTAATATTGCTTCCATTCTTGGTTTAGTAGTGACCGTCAGTTCTACCTTATTGTGTCGCCAAGGGTGGCGTTGTCCAAATGACTAAGGCTCTAGCTTTAGAATGGGCCAAACATAACATCCAAGTAAATTCGCTCTGCCCAGGTTATGTTATTACTCCAATGAACGAAGCCGACCTAAAACAAGAAAAAATCCACAACCATATCACTAAAAAAATTGCTATGAGACGTTTTGGTGAAATCAGCGATATGGTCGGGGCCGCAGTTCTGATGGCATCGAATGCCTCGGACTACATGACAGGTCAAATGATTGTCATTGATGGTGGTTGGACGGCCGAATAAAGGGTGTACATATATGGATAAAAATGGAAAAACTAATGAAATATAATTAAAGGAGATTAGATTATGGGACAAATGAAAACCGTCGGGAAAAAAGCCTGGGGTTACCGGTATGTAATCCTCGTTGCAGTATGGTTATTATATGTCATCAACTATTTTGACCGAACGAGTGTCTTAATCTTCCTGCCTATGATTCGTGATGATTTGGGATTAACTCCTGCAGAAGCTGGTTTTGGGGCATCAATTTTCTTCTTTGCGTATGCCTTTGCTCAAATAAGTGGTGGATGGTTAGCTGATCGCATTGGACCTAAAAAAGTTATGGGCATCGCCATTGTTGTGTTCTCAGGCGTTACCTTTTTAACAGGTCTAGTTCGCAGCTATACCCAGTTTATTTGGATCCGTCTTTTCTTAGGTTTGGGTGAAGGACACCACTTCGCTCCAGCACACAAAACGATTGCAAACTGGTTCCCTAAAAAAGAAAAAGGGACAGCGACGTCCTTTTTCTCGACAGCTTGGGCTTTTGGACCTGCTATTATTCCCATGATCATTACTGCTTTAGCAGCAGCTTTCGGGAGCTGGCGCCCAGTGTTTTATGTACTAGCAGTTCCGGGACTTCTGGGTATGTTCATTCTTTGGTATTTTGTGAGTAATAAACCCGAAGAAATGTTAAAAAAGGGTCGCATGACCCAAGAAGAATTTGATTATATCCAAGATGGATTAGTTAGTGATAAAACTGTTGAAGGCCAAAAAGGCGGAATGTCCATCGTTGTTAGAGACAAAAACTTCTGGATATACAGCTTAGTTCTTTTCTGCAACTTAGCAATTTACTGGGGGAGTACGACTTGGATTTCTTCTTTCTTGTATGATCAACATCACTTTAGTATCAAAACCATGGGAGCCATGGTTTCTTTGCCGTATGTTGTAGCCATTATAGCCATGTTGCTTGGTGGCCGTCTTACAGACAAAGTCTTCAAAAACAAGACAAAACCCGTTCTTTTAATATCCTATATTTTCAGTATACCTGTTCTTTTCTACGTCGGTATGGTTCCGACTGGAAACGTGCCAATTATTATAACGATGCTTGTGCTGCTTGGCTTCTTCGTTAATCTGAGCTTTGGTGCTGTTTATGCATACCCTCAAATTCGCTATTCTAAAGATATCGTGGGAAGTGCCGTAGGATTATCGAATGGTTTTGGTCAATTAGGTTCATTCGTCTCACCGCTAATTGCTGGATTTTTAGTTGTCAAGACTGCTTCTGGATATTCTTACACTGGAGCCTTTATATTTTTCGCAGCTTTGTCTGTATTAGCAAGCATCGGAACGCTCTTCTTAAAAGAAGATAAATTTGTTCTGAATAAACAAAGTCAATCTGTGAATAACTCTGGTACAAATATATAAATGCCTAAATCGAGTTAGAGTTCTGGAAAATTTAGCTATAATAGAATGAAAACTCAAAAGGGGCTACAAAGCCCCTTTTGAATTAAATTTATGGAAACAGAGGATTTGATATGATTTTGTTGTTCTAGCGACTAGAGCATTGGCATCGCCCACAGAATTACTAGAAACGGACTAATGGGCATCAATAAGCTTAAAGGTCCTAGAAAATATGACTTGGAGGCTGTTTATGAAGCTTGAAGACGTAATATTAATTATGCCAATTTTACAAGAGTGGTACGACCAAGATATTTCTGTCTTTGTTGCCAATTATGAAACTATTTTAGCCGCTTATAATAATCCTAGGCTTAATCTAGGAATACAAGTAGGAGATCCTGTTTTAAAAGGTACCGTTACAGATAAGGTTTTACAATCCGGCCAAAGAACAGTTGAGCATATTTCCAAGACAAAATCTCGATTTTCAATTCCCTATATTGCAATCGGTAGTCCTATTAAAGATGACGGTATGTTCGTTGGAGTAATTTCTATCGTAATATCAACTGAAAAATACAATGCACTATTGGAAATCGGAGAAGAAATTCTCTCATCAGTTGAAGAAATCTATGCTTCTGCTGAAAATCTTTCTGCCCAAAGCCAAGAACTATCCGCGACCGCTAAAACGATGGATGATGAGACATTAAACGTTCAAAGGGATATAGTTCATGTTTCTGACATAACGATGGCCATAAAAAAAATATCACAGCAAAGCAACATTTTGGGGGTAAATGCTGCTATTGAAGCTGCTCGGGCGGGAAAAAGTGGTCAGGGATTTTGTGTCGTCGCTGATGAGATTAAAAAGCTTTCAGATCACACAAAAAAATCGGCTATAACGATCGATCAAGATGTCCTTGAAGTGAACGCATCCGTCAGCCGTTTGGTTAATTCTGTAAGCAATCTGGCCCTCGTCAGTGAATCTCAAGCTATGGGAGTAGTAGAACTTACCCAAGCATTAAATCAGATATCACATATGGCTGAAAGGCTCGTTAAATTGGGTAAAGGGAGATGATATCCATACATGTAGTGTAGCGAATTGCGACAATGTAGTAATTCGCAACATTTAATTGAATTCGTTTAGGAAGTTCTGTTGTCTGGAAATCATCGAAATCCAGGCTTTTGATGATTAACTGCCTTTCTAAATTTGGCATGAGTCTTGCAATTAATGTGGTAAGAAGCTAAACAAGCGAAAGTGCGAGATGAGAAATTCATTAGACATCGGTTACACCAAAAAAAGGAGGAGATTCTGATGATGAAGGACTAGATAGACGAACTTGATACAGGAAATGCCAAGTATGGAATAGAACTGATTGAGTACCTGAACATACGATTGGGTTACGGTTTTTAGCGGGTGCGACTAATTGAAGCAGTATAGGGAGGTACAAATGAATGGAAGAAGTAGTAATCGTAGGTGCAGCAAGAACGCCTATTGGAGATTTTTTAGGAGCCTTGAAAGATGTTTCGGCCGTTGATCTGGGGACGATAGCGGTCAAAGGTGCCTTAGAGAAAGCTGGAGTTAAGGCAAGTCTAGTGGAAGATGTTGTTGGTGGAATGGTCTATAAAGCAGGGGTAAAGGGAAACCCTGCTCGGCAAATACAACTGGCCGTTGGTATTCCGATTGAAGCTGCGGCGACAACGGTGGACCAACAATGTGCTTCGGCAATGAGAGCCTTTGAGATTGCAACCCAACAAATTCTCTTGGGTAAATCGAGTGTCAGTGTTGCTGTTGGAATTGAAAGCATGTCTAGGGCTCCCCATCTACTGCTTAATTCTAGACAAGGTATTAAGCTAGGGCCCGACACTTTACAAGATCATCTTACTTATGATGCTTTAGTAGATGCCTTTATGGGCTATCATATGGGCGTAACAGCAGAAAACCTTGCTGAAAAATACAGCATCACTCGTGAGGAACAAGATAGTCTTGCCCATCTTAGTCACACACGAGCTGTAGAAGCAATACGAAGTGGACGATACAAAGAAGAAATTGTGCCAGTTGAGATTAAGACTCGTAAAGGGATCACCATTGTTGAAGTGGATGAGCACCCTCGTGCTGATATATCTCTGGAAGGTTTGGCAAAACTTAGGACTGCCTTTAAGAAAGACGGAACTGTCACGGCAGGGAACGCATCTGGGTTGAATGATGGAGCTGCAGCTTTAGTCTTAATGACAGCCACTAAAGCTAAGGAACTGGGAATTAAGCCGATTGCCAAAGTTCTTTCCACTGCATCCTATGGCGTAGCTCCTGAAATTATGGGAATTGGACCAGCCTACGCTATCCCTAAAGCGTTAAACTATGTAAACCTTGAAATCGGCGATGTCGATTACTTTGAGATTAATGAAGCTTTTGCTGCCCAATTTTTAGCAGTTAACAAAGAGCTGAATCTTGATATGGATAAAGTTAATGCCAATGGCTCGGGAATTGCCTTAGGACATCCTGTTGGGTGTACTGGTGCGCGCATCATTGTATCCATGCTTAGCGAACTGAAACGGCGTGGTGGAAAATATGGCGTTGCCTCCCTTTGTGTTGGTGGAGGTCCGGCTATGGCAACTGTCATCGAAATGCTATAGTATTTTCTCATTCGAAAGGGGCCACCCTAGCCCTTTTTTAGTTTAAGTGATTGGAGGATTTAGTATGAAAAAGGTCGTTGTTTTAGGTGCTGGAACTATGGGCGCTGGTATTGCACTCGTTGCTGCTCAGGCAGGTTTTGAGGTGATTTTACGTGACGTTACAGAAAGTCTTGTGCAAAAAGGTCTTAAAATTATTGAAAAAATATTAAATAGAGCTGTTGAAAAAGGTAAAATGTCGGTTGAGGATAAATCGGGAATTCTGGGAAACCTCAAAGGAGTATATGACGCAAATCAACTAGCCGAGGAATTAAAAGATACAGATTTGATTATTGAAGCAATCATTGAGAACATGTCAGTAAAGAAAAGTGTCTATAAAGAATTTGATGCACAATGTCCTGAAAAAACAATCTTTGCTTCGAACACTTCTGCTCTGAGCATCAGTGAATTAGCTTCGGCAACAACTCGTCCCCAAAATGTCATTGGTATGCATTTCTTCAATCCAGCCAATATTATGCAACTTGTTGAGGTCATAGCCGGAGCAGCAACAAGCAAGGAAACGGTTGAAATCGTTAATCAATTCGTCAAAGCTATAGGAAAAGTTCCCGTTCAAGTTAAAGAATCCCCAGGTTTTATTGTGAACAGGATGCTTGTTCCATTAATCAATGAGGCTGCATTTATTTACATGGAGGGCATCGCAACGGCTGAGGATATTGACGAAGCAATGCGTCTCGGTGCTAACCATCCGATTGGTCCTCTCGCACTCGGTGATATGATCGGTTTAGATGTCTGTCTTGCGGTTATGGAAACGTTATATTCTGAATTTGGTGATCCTAAATATCGACCTTGTCCTGTTCTTAGAAAGATGGTTCGGGCAGGTTTCTTAGGGCGTAAAACCGGAAAAGGGTTCTACCAATATTAATTTCTGGGGGGAATTGAGATGTCAGTCGTTGAGCTGAAGAAAGAAAGTAGATTAGGTTTCGTGACCATTAATCGACCCAAGGTTCTCAATGCTCTCAATGGGGAAGTTCTTTCCGAATTAGATCAAATGATAACCGATATTTACCAGGACAAGGATATCGATGTCGTAATTTTTACCGGCGCAGGTGAAAAAGCGTTTGTCGCCGGAGCAGATATTTCGGAAATGAAAGATAAGTCCCCGCAAGAGAGTTATAAATTTGCACGTCAAGGCCAGGTTTTGTTGCAACGAATTCAAGAACTTCCACAACCCACCATTGCTGCAATTAATGGTTTTGCCTTTGGAGGAGGGTGTGAACTTGCGATGGCCTGTGATCTGCGCATCGCAACTGACAAGGCAAAGTTTGGACAACCTGAAGTTGCTTTAGGTATTATTCCGGGCTTTGGTGGAACTCAGCGCCTCCCGCGGCTTATTGGACGAGCAAAGGCCATGGAAATCATTCTAACAGGACGAACCATCCATGCATCTGAAGCATTGGAGTTAGGTTTGGTTAATCAAGTAGTATCTACGGAAAACCTAATAGCCGAAACGGTAAGCCTGGCAGAAGCTATTCTTTCCAAAGGACCTTATGCGATTCGACAAGCAAAAGCTGCAATTAATAAAGGGCTTGAAGTGGATATTAATAC
>NZ_JYNH01000209.1 GCF_000960765.1 Desulfosporosinus sp. I2
CAGTAAATAAACTAAGTTAGTCAGTCTAAATCGATTATAAGTAATGATTATAACCGCTAGCCCGATGAGCGCAGGCAGTACCTCTAAAAACCGAGTAAACAAATCTCGTGGATAAATTACAGACCAAATTAAAACAGCAAAATAGATTAGTAATAATCCCACATGTAATGGTTTATTATTCTTCGACATTAACCTATTGTTCATTGGAATCCTCCAAGTGTTTTTCTTTGTTTTTGTTTCTAAAATCAATAAGTTTTACTAATCCCCACTTATACACATGATACAAAATATAAGGAATAATAAAAGCATACGCAGAGCACATTGACGATTTAGTTAAGTCGGTGAAATAATACACGTATATTCCACTAATATACATTGTAGCCGAGGTAAGTAATTTGGCAATAAATTTGGCTTTAACGTAAGAAGGTTTGCTATTAAAATGATAAGTTATAGAAAAAGCAGGGTTTACTTTTTGAATTAGTGCAATAATTAGAAGTACAGTGGCAAATAAAAATATCATATTAATATTATTCATATTATGTCCCCTAAATGCATCTTCGACAGACAATATTAATAACTCCTTTCACTATTATTTTTTGGTACCAATTATTTAAACTCTTTTAGACGACAACCCCTTTTACCTTTCTCCTTGTAATATTAATTTCCAGGATACGCTATTGAACTCTCCTTAACCCATATGTCTCTCCCACCTGCTTGAGAAATTCTACAGTAACCATCGTTCTTTTCTTCAAGACGGCCACTACCTCCATTTATTAATTTTTCTGGGGTTGTATTCTTTATATCTCCAAACTTAAAGGTTTCATAAACCTCTGCTCCTGCTATGATTGCTACATCACTCTGGGACTAACCGTACTTTGTCTTGAGTATACAAGACAGTCTCATTTTCTTTTATCCAACCTTTGGAGAAGATAGGTGAATCATGTACTGGGATTTCAACATAAATCCATGTCAGGTCGTCAACAATGCCTCTATCAATAACCTTAGCAAGTGTATTTGTCTGAATATTTCTAACCACTCTGGAATCCTCTAGAGGTAATAATAAAAGTTTATTCTCTTTTTCAATAAACCTAACTTTATCGAGGATTTCGTCATTTGATATTGAAAGATCATTTTGTTTAAGTTCCTTTGTTTTATAATCATTAACACTTTCCTCTAATTGCGCTATTTTATCTTTTAATTGTCGATTTTCATTTTGCAGATTTTCGTTTTGGCTTTTATAATTACTACTTGCGTTTGAACAAGCAACAGTAAATAAAGATAATATAAAAATTGTAATGACACAACTAATTATTTTATTAACATGTCTCATGGAAAGCCCTCCCTTCATATTTGTTTTATTTATAATTAGTGCACATTTCCCTCCAAATGTGCACTAATTATACTCGGATGATGCAGTTGAAAGCTATCTTGTATTTTACGTTGTTCTGGATGACGCTCAGTTATTATCTATTTTCCCTAAACTCAGTAGAGAATCATATATTCGTATGTTATCTCTTGGATCTTGTTGTTCTTTTCCATATTTAATTGTGTAGATATCATTTTCATGCTCTTTAAACCATATGGAATAGATAGTTGGAATATCAGGAATGTATAATGAAGAAATCGGAGTCCAAAAACTCCCAAGATATGTTCTTTTACTATCAGCAACAACAACGAAAGGCTTCCCACTTAACGGAACTTTCCCTTCTAATTTTCGTTCTAGACTGAACCCTTCCTTTAATGAAAAAGTGTGTTCTTTCCAATTGTATATTCTAATTTCCTTATCGGTAAGCACTGGTAAATTTTCTAATGGTAATTCATCAAGGTTTTTGCTCATGGCTTCAGATGTAGATAAATCTTTGACTAAGAATATTGAAAAATTATGTACTGTGCTATCCTTATTGTCGTTACGATCCTTATTACACCCCCAAACTAAGAGCAGTGTAACAAAAAGTATTATAAATAACCTTACTTTAGTTGATCCCAAAAGAACTCCTCCTATTAGGTGCCGCTATGACGGCTAATCCTCTAACAAAGCCTTCAAAATCCAGCTTACCGATGACTATGAATTATTTAATTTGCTTTATGTAAATCTTCCACCACTTACCTTTTGGTCTTTCATTTCTTATTTCCATCCAAGCAGAAGGATTCGAAATTGGTTTAAAGACAACTAGAAGATCATTCAAGATCTCATACTAAATAATGGTCATATAACCCTCGTTATATAAAGCTGCGCCCCCAAATGCTCGCCAAAGTAATAAGACCAAATATCAATATTATTACTCCTGAAGCCTTATTTACCCATATTAATCCTTTAGTATCAAATCTCTTTCCGAGGCCATAAACAAGTGTACTTAAAGTCAGCCACCATAGACCTGAACCAAAAAATACTCCGGTTACCAATACTAACGATGAGAAATAATTGGTTTGAAGTGTCCCTATTCCTAATCCAGCAAAGACAGCTGCAAAGGAAATAATCGTCATTGGGTTAGTAATTGTGAGTAAAAACGTGGAAAAGTAATTCCCTATTAGCCCTTGTTTGTTAGACGATATTGTCTCATCTAGGGTTTTTGCTTTAAATGTCTTAATTCCTAAATAACAAAGAAAGAATCCTCCGATAAGCCTCAGCCATATTTGTTGTCCAATTAAAAAGTTTGATATGCTTGTCAAGCCGAAACCGGCGATCATTCCATAAGTTGCATCTGCTGTAGCCGCACCTAATCCTGACAAGAAGCCAGATAGCCTTCCTTCTGCCAGTGTTCGCCTAATACAAAGAACTCCAATCGGGCCTACAGGCGCCGCAATTGAAAATCCGATGATTACACCCTTAATTAAAAACTCTAAATCCACGTCCATGCTTATAAAACCTCCATACCTCCTGCCAACATCGGTTCGTACATCATAATTGCATGATTCTCAGTGATAAAGTCGTCACCTATTTGATTGTTATCCAAGTCAAACATCTTACGCCTAATAACGTTGTGGCGCATGTAACCTCCCCACCACTCCTGTGTGATCAAATGATCACTTTCGTAAACCTCATATTTTTGGGGTAATGGTTGTTCACAACGCCAATCTCCTTCTAAATCCGATTCCCCTACTTTTATCAGAAGCTGATAACTGTGTTGGGTCTCATTCTTTATTTGTAAATCTATATAATTGTAAACAACTGTGGCCCCGCTTCCAAATGGCTGCGTCCTGTTGGCATCCGGAAATACATCATGAGTGTGACGCCACCGCTCCGTAACCTGTAACGGAGTATGTAAGGTCATCCAATAAATAAGGTTTGAGAGTTGACATAGTCCCCCTCCTACTCCGGGAATAAATGAACCATTATTTAGGACCATCCCTTCAGAGAAACCTTTTGCCTTAGTAGGCTTGCCAACCAAACGCCAAATGGAAAATGTCTCTCCTGGTTTAAGAACTAGCCCATTTATCTTTGCCGTAGCCAACTTCAAGTTGGTTACTTTGTTTTCCTGTAGCCACATATCAACATTTCGGAGGCTCCGATACAATGGAGTGCTATGCTCTGACACCTTGAAAGGAAGTTGACTTGTCTGTAAAGTTGCCGCGTACTTTGTTGACCTGACAAAAAACCATTGGAAGTATCGACGCCAGACAAAGTAAAGCCTTCCTAGAAACAGCCGAAACCTCGAACGTTTCGCCGGCCTTTCAGACCGATATACGGACTTGATTGCCAGAATTTTTCACTCCCTCCCAAATTTGCGGATATGACAGAAATTGGGCTACTTTGTGCGTTGCAACTTTTTGGTGAATGGAATTAATGCCGGTACTTCCATTTGATACTGGGTGTATGCCAAACCAAATTCTTTAACCAGTTTACTTTCTTCGAGTCTAATTCCTAACAATATGTAAATGGTGAGTACCAAATGCGCAACAATGTCCACCCGAGTAGAATTGAGGCTCCAAATGAATACTATAGTTGCGAAATATATTGGATGACGGACTATGCCTAATAACCCCTTTTTAGTAATTGTCTTCGGATAATAAAACCCCTTTTTCTTACCAAAGCTCATAAGCTGACGAATGCCAACGAATTCTAAGACATCGTAACTTAGAAAAGCCCAAATTATTACGACACCGGAGCCTATAAGCAAAACTTGCTGCACTATTGTCCAGGGTGGTACGAATTTAAGGATCAACTCTGAATCCAAGGTTTTTGTGATATACAACATCGCAGAAAACAAAACCAAGGAAAGTAAATTGTATCCAAGTCTGTAAAATGTGAAGTATCTTCCCAGTACTCGATTTGCCCAATTGGAAACCCGAAGATCAATTAGAATACTGTGTATCACTCCAAATCCAACCCACAAAAAAACTACAATTAAATATTTCAATTTCATCCTCCACAATTATATTTCGATAGCACCATAGCACATAACTTCCCAAGGGTTTGCGACGTTGAGTTATAACATTCAAACGAATTTTAGATTCTTCTTTTTTAATTTACCTTCTGCCTTTTCAATATTCTCAGCAACTCTAAACTTAACTATCTTGCTTATTAATTCGTACGGTATTGGCTTTACAATGGGAAATTGTATTGCACCCTTTGAGCCTTTATACTCCGATAACTCTTGTTTAAAAGCATTAATTCCACTCGGAGTTGGATAAAATCCGATATGATTCTTATGAGCTGCAAAATGAACGAGATTTCCAAGTAGCGTAAAAGTAGGCATCTGATAACTCATTTTTTCTTCTGCATCTGGTGCAGACTCTTTTATCACTTTTCTTAAATTTTTAAGTATTTCCTGAACCTCAGAGGGGAATTTTTGAATATATTCATCAATTGACCCAGCAGCTATTTTGGTTTCTTCCATAGTCTATTTCTCCTTTCAGAAGCCGAATTTTCCTGAAGTGACAGTACCAACAGATGAACGAGGATTTTTACTACTATATTCCCTTTGCGAAAAATAATCGAAGGTGAAGCGTTACGAATAGAATCAACCTTTGGCTTATTTATCCCAAGTTCAGTATAATAACCACGATTATTTGGATATCCATATACGACTCCTTCATACGACGAACCCCGTCCTATTTCTAATGTGATAATTCATCTAACAGTGTTTTAATTTCCTTTTGGATAGCCCAATGTGAATGAATTTGTCCTAATGCATCTTTTCGTTGAACTTCAAAGTCCTTACCCGATCGAAGAATGCTAAATTCCTTACCATTCTTCTCCTTAACAATTATCCCAGAGTCAGGTGTCGTTCCAGCGAAATCTTTGTTCTCCCGAACAACCGCTTTCATCTTTGCAAAGTGTCGCAAACACTTTGTTATACGTGTATTTGATATCCGTACTGTTAAATAAATTTAGAGTTTTAGGAAATCCGCAAATAACTTAATATCGCTTTACTCAAGGGTTGCAATAATTTTATTTAGTTTCACCAGTGCACTTGGGTTAATTTTTAAGGTACATGTTGCCTTTCCAGAACCTCCGTAAATGTTGGAGTATTGAGATAATCGCTTGTCAATGATACAAGGTAAATTATGTCCCACCATAGAGATACTTCCTACAGTACAACCAGTTACTTTTTCAACTTCTCTTGCCCCAGCTAACTTTACCTTCTTGCAGCCTAAAATACTTGCAACTTCATCGAAATCTACGTGACCTCGGTCACCTGACATAATTAAGGCGAAGAAGCCTTTGTCAGTTTTGAGTATTAGTGTCGGTGCAGTTTGTCCGACGTTAATTTCGAAATATGCTGCACCTTCCTGGGCCGTTCGTATTGCTATATCATGGTCGATCAATTCAAATGGAACGTTGTTTTCTTTAAGGAGTGCCTTCAAATTTTCCACCAGTCATTCCC
>NZ_JYNH01000210.1 GCF_000960765.1 Desulfosporosinus sp. I2
CGATCCAGTAAGCGGAAATCCCCTGTATCCGTTGGGATGTCAAGATCCGTAGTGACTCTCAACAATCGATAAAACAAGTGAGCAGTTTGCTTTTTGAAAAAGGTCTCTCCCTTCCGCTTTGTGCGTTTGGCGTAAACGACTTGATACCCTTCCTTCCATTTAGCAATCATCTCTAAAATCAATTCGGGTGGATCCTGCAAATCTGCATCGATCACAACGACTGCTGCACCAGTTGCGTAATCCATCCCGGCTGTTATTGCTACTTGATGACCAAAGTTTCGGGAGAAAGAAATGAGTTTAACAGCATAATCTTGATCTCCAAATCGTTTAATCATGGTTGGGGATTGGTCACAACTACCATCGTCTACGAAAATTAGTTCATAAAGTTCTTCAGTACTATTCATAACTTGCTTTAAGCGCTGATAGGTTTGCTCTATCACTGTTTCCTCGTTGTAGACAGGAATTACTATGGAATACCGAATGTCTGTACTCATTTTCTTACCTCCCCCATTAAGGGTTAATTTCATATAGTGTTGCAGCACCGTTCCGGCCCATGCCCAATCCGCTAGAGTCAGTTGTGCTGGATTGCCATATAGACTGTGGAACGACTTTTCCATTTTGTGATATCCAGGTTTGGACATCCGAGTTTCCCCCACCTGGACCACCTGACGAGCTTAAGAAGTACTTAATCTCTTTGTTAGCGATCATCTGCTTCAATTTATCGACGGTTAAGATCGGATCTGAACCAGAAAATCCGCCCATTGCCATGACCGCTTGCCCAGTTTGAATAATGTAGGCTTCCGCTGTACCAGCATTGGTTGTGGCAAACAAGAATTTCTCGCCAGTGTTGTTGGCTGTTAAAAAGGCAAGTAGTTTAGTATCGATGGTTTCCTGCGGCTGTCCTTGACCTTGGCCTTGTGGTTGGTTTGGCATCGAACCTTGGGTTATATCTTGTGTTTGTGTCTGAGTTTGAGTTTGGTTTAGCGTTTGATCTTTTTGTGCTAGGTTTTCTGCTTGGTTTTCGTTCGAAGCTTCTTGCGTCGGATTTTGGAATTGAGTACGCCCTTGTCCTAGGCTTTGTCCCGGCATACCCGCACTACTTTGTGGTCCCGCAGCCGGCAACATGCTGTTGCCTCCATAAAGAATCGGGGTCGTTGCCCAGTAGAGTGGAGCGACGAGCAGTATCAAGATCCCGCCCAAAGCGGCAGCCTTGATCGAGGTTTGAAGTCCGGGCTTCGAAGTCCGCTTGAATTGAGGCATGCATAAATAGAGAGATATCCCGCTTCCTACTACCCCAACCACAATTGGCAAACCTAGCCCGATCTGAACCCTATAGGGCAAGAGTATATAAAGTTGAAATAAGGTCGTTCCTAAAATTCCCATCGGTAACAACCACTTCTTCCAACCATCGTGGTTTCGGTTGAAGCTCCATAATTCTACCCAGCCTGCTCCAGTGAGAGCTGCAATAGCTGGCGCAAGCATAATCAGATAGTACTGATGGAAAAACTCTGCAACACTGAAGAAGGCCATCATGGGAAGCAACCAGGCTAGCCAAAAAAGACTTTCCTTTTGCTTATCTGTTAATACCCGCTTACGACGTATGCCCATTAGCAAACCAAATGCAGCTAACAAAGCAAATGGAAGCAGCCAGCTTATTTGTCCAGATAACTGAGATTGGAATAAACGGAGCGGTCCGACAGTACCAGTATTAAACATGCCACCGCCTCCCGGGCTTCCACCTCCATCTCCCTGTTTTCCACCTGCATCTCCCGGGCTTCCACCATCATCTCCCTGTCTTCCTACTGCACCTTTGCCATCATCAGGGGGCATTTGATCCTGAGTTGGATTCACACCCCCCCTTCCTCTATCGCCTGTCAAGCGAGAGATCCCGTTATAACCGAAGGCTAATTCCAACACTGAATTTGTTTGACTGCTGCCGATGTACGGCCGGTTCTCTGCTGGAATACTGTCCACGATGAGAGGCCAAGATAACGATACCATCAGCAAGGCTACTGTTGCGGCAACTAGGACGGTTAGTTTCTTTTTTAAATTGACGTTATAGGCCAGTAAATAATAGAGATAGAAAGCGGGTAGAACCATATACGCCTGAAGCATTTTGATATTAAAGGCAACTCCAATTACAGCAAACGCTGCGATCAACCAAACCCATTTTTGGGTTCTAACCCCTTTAAATAACATCCAGGTTGCTGTTAGAAGGGTAAATACCAATAAACTATCGACGTTATTTGTGCGACTCACGGCGACAGCGATGGGTGTACAGGCAGCTACTAAAGCCGCAAGCCTAGCCGCAAGTTTACCAAAGGACGGTTTGACAAGGTCGTAAATTAGGAGAACAGACCCGACTCCTGCCAGAGCCTGTGGCAAAATTACGCTCCACCCCTGTACTCCGAACACTGAAGCGAAAATCGTCTGGACCCAGAATGCAACCGGTGGTTTATCCACCGTTACAAATCCGCCTGGATCAAAGGATGCAAAAAAGAAGTTATGGAAACTTTGTAACATACTGGTAACCGCAGCAGTGTAGTAGGCATTAGCATTTTGGTCTTGCCAAATGCCGTAGATATTTAAGAATGCGGCTAGCAGAAGGGCTCCAATTAAAAATGGATCAACACTTTTACCCTTAAATACTTTCATTGCTTTAATAACTCCTTTACAAATTAAATTTCGAAGTTGTTTCGCTGTCGCTGTCTTGGTTCTTCATTACTATAACCTGCGTTCCTGAATCATGCCTAAATGCCACCTGAGTGTTAATTGAGTGTTAGCTGAAAATTAGCTGAAAAACGAGTATCTAAAAGGCGAAAAAAGAAGCACTGTCTGCTTAATGAAGCGTAAAGTACTTTCTTCAAAGACAACTAAAAGGGAGCTATGCTCATAACGCATAGCTCCCTTTTAGTTGTCTTAAACCAAGTTTAAAGTTATTTATATTGTGCAAGATTTAACGGGAGCCATACATAAAACACGGTCCCCTCCCCAGCTGTACTGTCTACCCTTATCCCTCCTCCATGAAGCTCCACGAGCGATTTTGTAATCGACAATCCAAGTCCAGCTCCTCCGTATTTACGAGTTCTGGATGAATCACTTCTATAAAATCGATCAAACAGTTTAGGCAGATGCTCCTTAGGTATCCCAGAACCATTATCACTCACGGTCAATTCCACACCGTCAGCAACCTGATCCAAGGTAAGTTGAATTTCCCCTTTCTCAGGATCTGTGTGTTGTACTGCATTATGAAAGAGATTCAAGATGATTTGTTTCATTTTATCCTCATCAAACCGACATCTTAAATCCGCTGTAAGTCGTAAGCTGACTTTACGTGTTTCTGCCAACATCCTTAATTGAGGTGCCATGTCCTTAATGATTCCATCCAACTCCCCCTCACATAGCCGAACATTGGGAGATCGATCTAGCTTAGCAAGAAGAAGAAGGTCTTGAACTAACTTTTTCATGCGCTCGGATTCTGCGTACATACTCTTCAATGATCTGTGTAACTTATCCGGTTGATTCATCGCGCCACGAAGCAAAACTTCTATAAATCCATGGATTGAAGTCAGAGGAGTGCGGAGTTCATGAGAGGCGTCAGCAACAAAACGCCGCATCTGCTCGATCGCCTCCTTTTCCACTTTAAAGGACGCTTCTAATCTTTCAAGCATACCATTAAAAGAGACCGCCAAACGATCAATTTCCACTTGCCCCTGTTCAACAGGTAAGCGTTCGGCGAGATTTCCTGCATCGATTTGTTCCACTGTATCCACCATTTTGGACAATGGGACCAGTGTTTTTCTTAGCACGGGAATAAAAGCAAGCATACCTCCAATGAGAGCGAGCAAAGAGATCGCTAAAAACGTTAAAAGTTGCCGAGTTAAAATATCCTTCAATGGTTTTGTACTGACATTGACCTGGACCACTCCAGCCTCTTGATCTCTCGACTGAATTGTCTGAAGAACGATCAATTGCTCACTACCATCGGTTGGAGTCAAAACTTTATACGTTAGTCCGTGCTTAGAACTTTTAATAGCCTCTTTATAATCTTGTTCAGGAAGCTTAGTCGGAACCGCATCATTCTGAGAGGAACTAGAAAGTAGTGTAAGGGTTCCAGAGAGATCATAAAATGAAATCGTGGAATCCGTTGAGAAGAAAAAAGGAGCATGCCTCGGCGCACTACCACCTAATAAGTTACTGGGAGCATTATTCTTACCAGGTGTATCATGTTCTGATGAATCAGCGGCCAAGTTGCTCGATGGATTATTCGAACTACTAGAGGCTTCGCCTACTAATTTTTCCCAAGCATCTGGAGGAATTGACATGATCTGGGTTTGTACACTCAACGCTTTATTATGATACATAAAATCCAGCATGAAGATATATTGGAAGAAACCGATAATGACCAGCAACCCGGCCATAAGCAGTAAGGAACGAGATAATAGCTGAAATCGAAGTGAGTTTGTTTTCATCACAAATCAACCCTGTATCCCGAGCCACGCAACGTTCGGATTAGGCGATGTTCCTTGTCTTTTAATTTTTCCCTGAGTGACCTTATATACACCTCAACAATATTTTCATCCCCACCAAAGTCATAACCCCATACTTTATCTAAAATTTTCGCCTTGCTTAAAACCAAGCCTTGATTGATCACCAAGTATTTGAGCAATTCATACTCGGTAGTCGAGAGTTCAAGAACCCGTTGATTGTAGAGGATTTCTTTGCGCCGATCATCAATTCGGAAGGGTCCGTGCACCACTTCTTCCATCAAGTTGGGGAATTGATTGCGAATCCTCGCCTGAATGCGTGCCAGCAATTCCTCAAAACTAAACGGTTTCATCATGTAATCATCCGCCCCGAGCATTAATCCTTTCACACGGTCATCGACTTCATCCTTAGCAGTTAACATGATAATGGCAACATTCTCCGACTTTTTTAGCATTCTGCACACTTCAAAACCATCCATACCTGGCATCATAACATCAAGAATTATAATGTGAGGCTGAAATTGCTTGGCAAGGGTTACTGCCATCATCCCATCTTGAGCCGTCATCACCTCAAATCCTTCATCCTGAAGCCCCATCTCTAGAAATTCTAAAATGTTCGGTTCATCATCAACCAATAATACTTTAATTCCCTTTAATTTTTGCATGTAATAAACCCCTTTACTAAAATCCTAACTATCAACAATATTCTTGATTCGGGTGGGGTTTTTACTCCATTCGAATCTTGGGGCAGTTGGCTGTCGGATAAGTTCATTTCGTATTATAATTATGCATCACTAGGTTGAATTCAAACTGAAGAGAAGCTGAAATTTTCCTGAATCCTATCAACTGTGACATTCGGCTCTTAAATTTTGACATATGACACTAACGTTTTAGCAAGGGTATCTGATATTACTCATGGAAATCCTAGTAAATATTAAGAATTCGTGATAATCTTCCAATAAGTCCTAGTATACTCACTCAAAAGGACCTTTTCAATGTTCCGCATAACAAGTGGAAGTATATTACGATAAAGGAGATGAAATTCCCCATGAAAAAACCCAAAAAGAGCATGGATATCACGCCGAAGAAGAAGACCATCAAACCTATCTGGGATTATATTGCTGCAGCTGCCTTTGTTATTGCAGGTAGCTACTACCTTGCAACACAGCGTCCAAGTCAAGGGGCCATATATATCGTTGTTGGTCTTTTTTTCATAGTCATGACAAGAGCCCGAGCCAAAAAGAAGCACTAAAATTATCACTT
>NZ_JYNH01000211.1 GCF_000960765.1 Desulfosporosinus sp. I2
TTAGCCGATTGTTCCAATGATAGTTTTTCTGTACTAATGGAAATAATAGCTTTTTCCAAATCTTTTAATTGAAGATTAATTTTTATATATTCTGCTTTTGATGCTTCAATATAATTAGGAGTGTTTTTTGTCATAGTATATCCATCACAGAAAGGGCATATAGCATTATTTTTAACATCTTTGTTTGCTTCGCCATCAACAATGAAACTTAACCGTTGAACATCTGAGGAATCAGAACTGAAGCATAACTTTACATTACAGATGAAATCTGGGGTGTAAAGTTTTCTTAATTTATTTTTTCTCAAAACAGGCCTGGACTTACACAAATCAATATGGTATGGTAGTCTTGGAAAGGTAGGTGGGGAACCTATGGATAAGACTATCATGACCTTCTCCGGAAGAGATTTTACGTCTGAAGATATAGACCTTATCAAGTGGACAAGAAAAAGATACCCTCAGTTATCAAGGACAGAATTAGCAAGAACCTTATGTGAATTTCTAGGCTGGACTACACCCGCAGGAAGAGGAAAAACACCTCAGTGTACATCCTTTCTGGAAAAATTAGAAGAAGAAGGACTCATTGAACTTCCACCATTAGATGCTTCAAAAATAAGAGGTAGGAATTTGAAACTACCGGACTTTAAACTTGACACCACTCCGATCACCGGTGAATTAAAGGATCTATCGCCGATTCATCTTAAAATTGCGAGAGCTGGTATAGACTTAAAGCTTTGGAGACAATACATTAGTAAGTATCACATGCTCGGCGACAAACAAGTTTTTGGTTCTCAATTAGCCTACTTTATTAAATCAAATGAGACATTCCTAGGCTGCGTTCAGTTTTCGGCATCCTCATGGGCCTTGAGCTCTCGGGATGAGTGGATTGGATGGAATGTTGAGGATCGTAAGCTTCGACTTCATCTGATCGTGAATAACAGCCGATTTCTCATACTTCCCTGGGTTAACGTTAAAAACCTAGCGAGCAAAGTCCTATCGTTGGCGATCAAACAGCTTCAAGAAGACTGGCTACGCGAATATTGTTATGCGCCTGTCCTTTTAGAAACCTTTGTCGACACCTCTCACTTTGCGGGCACATGCTATAAAGCCTCGAACTGGATCTATTTGGGTGAAACTCAAGGTCGGGGCAGAATGGACCGGGAAAAAGAGTATTCCCTATCTCGTAAAGCAATCTATATGTATCCCCTCCAAAAAGACTTTAAAGATTGTCTAAAAGGGATTAAACCTTACAAAACGGTGAATCCCGATGATTAGATCAGAAAAACGACAAGAGAAACGAGCACAAGAAGACAAACTTAAACGGAAAAAGCTTGAAGCCCAAGGATTTACGTTCTCAACACAGGTGTATCAAGAGAAACGGGCCATAGCTAATAGAAAGCAGGGTTACGAGACACCGGAAGACGAGAAATTTGACCGATGAAAGACACTTGGAGAGAAGCCATGGGGCTGATCAGGCTTACGCCAGAGAACATCATCCAACGTCATTGTGGAGGCCGGAACCAGGTTTATCGTTGGATTAACGATGTCGAGTATACCTATGGCAACGGTCGATGTAAAGAACGACTCCATGTTGTAGTTTGTGAAGAGAGCTGGGAAGAAAGAAGCCGAATTACCGGTAAAACAGCCTTGAAATCAACAAGGTACGTCTGGATCTCTGGAAAAGAGATTACGAAAACGAATGTGGAAACTAGGTGTCTTAAGATCGGTCGTTATCGTTGGAAAATCGAAAACAACTTTTTAGTCATGAAACATCAAGGATATCGATATGAACATTGTTTTTCCTACGACTGGAATGCTATGGTGGGCTTTCATCATCTTATGCAAATTGGCCGATTCATCAATGTATTACTGGCGCATAGTGAGCTTCTCGAGAAAAAAGTGACCGAACTCGGTATCACTGGCGTGTTAGCGTTTATTTTCAAAGCATGTACAGCGGATGTTCTTGATTTAACCCGAATAGCGACCATTGTGAACGACGAAAGGTACCATTGGAGATTAGCAAGTTAGATCAGCGAAGTCTGAACAACACCTTCAGAAAACAATGAATGACCCGCTTAGGGTTTATTTGTTGTAGTGTGATTGTAACTTCCAAACAGATCCGACTTCTAAACGTTGCGTGAGACGAAGGCTTGGCTTCAGCTAACTGCAGATTCTTGCTTGTAGGGTTCTAAGAATGGAAGAATACGGGGTTTTATTTATCAATGAAGAAAATCATGCTTCAGCTCTGCTGAGGAATATTGAGACTTGAGTTCTTGGTATCTATTGTATAAAATATTGCACTCAGATAAACGCTCATTGGTATTGGTTAATTCTTTAAGTAATTGCTGATTTCGGCTTATTGCTACAGTAACAGCTGTTTCCTTTGAAGAAATTTTGTCAATAATATTTGAAATTTCTTGATCTAAATTTAATGGTTTATTGAGCGCCAAGGTCTCAGCTAGTGCTCCTTTGCGATCAGCCAAATTTGATAACTCTTTGTTTATATAGGCAACCACAGCGTTTTTCTTTGCTTTTTTGATTTTCTTATCTTCCTGGGGAGTTATCTCGCCGAAATCATTACCATTTGCCAAAAACAACAATGATGAGATTGTTGCTGTGTTAGCAGTTGCTGTTATCGGTAACAATATTGATTTATTATTGATAATACGCTGTTCAGTGAGTAAAAAAATATGTATGAAAGTTCTTAACGTAAGGCATTGTTTTTCAAATTGCTCATTCTTAATTATAAAATATTGCTCGTCTACTCCAATTAAGCGCAACCAAATTGAGTTGATTGTTTTTTCATATTTACCCTTAAGAAGATATGTACCAGATTCAATTTTGTTATCTGAACTTAAAACTTCGACTTTTTTCTTAGACAATTTTCGGCTTAATGTGATGGAGCCTTTAGCCGTTTTTACTATCAACTTTATACAGTCATATCCCGTTGTTTCATCAATGGGATTTTCATCACTGCCAAACAAGTAATCAATACACCTTACAATGTAGGTTTTTCCCGTGTTGGATGGTCCATAAATAATGTTAACACCATTCGAAAACTCCACTATAGAATCAGTTTTTCCTGCACCGGATATAATTAATTTTTCTATAAAAGAAGTTACTCATTTATTAAACCTCCTTGTAACGCGATTATTGAATAGCTGTTGATTTGGTTAGCTAGCTCACGATCCGATTTATTATCAATATAGATAAGGGTATGTTTAACAATTGAACTATACGTATCAGCGTATGTGTTATTGAATTTTGAACAGTAATTCTTTCCGTTATCGCTTATGGAATAATAAAACCCGCTTTTTTGACATATTACTTTTGCCATCCCATCAATAACGAGAGCCTTTATTGCCTTTGTTATTAAATCTCTTCTACAGGAAATTTCACTAAATCGATAATTGTTATCTCCGTGTAAATTTTGGTCGGAAACCCCGAAATCTTTTCCATATACTGTTATAAAATCAATAGCAGCAATTCTATCGCTCGAAACCTTCCTAACACTTGGAGAATTTAATATTAATAATATGCGTAAAAATAATTCAAACTCAGTATTAAAAACATCAGTCATCATTATTCACCCACTTGAGGCGTTTGTCATTTACTAACATGTGACAAACGCCTTTTTTCTCGCTGTTTCCGATGCAATGGAGTTTACTACTCAATAAACTTTTATCTGTTGATACTGTCGATGCATGTTTAACAACTGCATTAAGGCGTTCGAACCCATTAGAATAGTCTGATTCAAGCACTTCAATTATTCCATCGAACGTCTCATCCTTAAGAACTTCAAATTGCTTGGAGTCTGTGAAAACATCTCGAACAAAGCGTCTAATCGTTTCTGCAGAATAATAATCTTTTCTTTGTCGTGCAAAGTTTTGGTTGTATCTAGAGTATTTTTCCAATACGTCTATCGGAAATTCTTCAATCCCTATAGCTTCAGCATATGCTTTTAGCAATTCTGTCACGTAAATAAGTTCATTTGAATCAAGGGCTTTAGGGGGATCAATCTTATCCGGAATTTTTGCAGATACTCCTCCAAAACGTATGTTTCCATATATTGTTCTGATATGATCATCAATAACTGATTGAATTGGACAGTGATGAATAATCGAAAAATCAAAAGAATCAACATATCTCTCAAATGCACCATTTAGAGCGATTTTCTTAGTTTTAGTTATGGCGTTTTGACAATAACTATCCCAGTTTATCTTTAACTCACTTCGTAATTCATCTGGGTTTTCAATCAACTTGTTAAGTTTAGGCCCGCATCATTAGATGCTACAATATAGTAATTCTTAGGAATTGCATATTCATTTGAAAAAGTATAGTAACACAATTTTCCTAATTCAATATAATATTCTGATGGAGTCAATGCAGATGCATAATGCTTGCACTGATAATAGTCTACAGTTCCATTATTATAATAGCCAATAACATCTCTGCCTTTGTCTCCAGCGCCACCAATTCTCTTAATTGAGGTGTAATTATTTTTTTTGCATGCATAAAGCCATTCTTCTGTAAAATGCTCGAAAGAATCCTCATCCATCATTTTTACTTGATTTATCGGAGGAATATTTGCTCCAATACCAAAGCTTTCAATATCTATTTTTGGCTTGCTAAGAGATTCAAATTGTAGCAAAATGCACACCTCTTTTGTTGTTACACAGTGGTTTGTCCGTTATTATAGATTTGTAAGAATCAGGTCTCGTAATTTGACTACTAAATACCTTCTCTAGCTTAAGAGGACTTTCTAAGCCCCCAGATTATCCACTCTATTCTTTCTATTTTTTTCTCACATATCCTCCCACGATAGCTATAATAATCCAAGAAAAACAAAAAAGCCTGATCGTTAAATTAAAACGATCAGGCTTAATATATTCCCTCACACACTATGACACTATGAAAAGAACATGGACTCCTCAAACCGGCTCATACCAATGCTCTCAATCAAGGCAAATATAGCACTATTATCGTCTCCACGTGCCCTGTCCAAGGAAACATACAATTGCTTTACTCTTTTAATTGTAATTAAGCTTTCCTAGAAACTGGATAAATGAGTCACGGGCATCGCATCGAGATCTCATCTAACACCTGAATAACAATCTTCTTCCGTCACTGAATAGTTTATTTAGTTTGTAAATCATTATAGCAATATGTTATAAGGCACACAGAGGTGCTTGTTTTCATTGGCGAGAGGTCAGCGAAGAAACTCTGTCTCCAACTCAATTACGCTAACAAAAAACAAAAAGCCAATAACCGAAATTTTCAGCTATTGGCTAAGAAGCGTTTTGGTTTAATAAATAATTCATTTCCAAGGTTTTAATGGCCAAGTTAAATATCAGTTGATCAACAAGAATTTATTTATGGAGAGAAAGAGCAAACCTAATTTAACAACTTTACTCTGGTTGAACACTTCCCTCGCCTATCCTTTCGGTAGGTTCAAACAGTACTACGACTTGAACTGACTTCTGGATGCTGTCTTTGGTGACAGACTTTATTATCTAGTGACAAACTTTATTATCTGTATACAACACCCTTACCCGCACTTCGAGTAGCCACAGTGAGTACAAACAACACAACCGCTTTCATGGTTGATCGGCATGCCACACTCTGGGCAAGCATTTCCTGGAGCAACGTCAACACGTGCTTTTTTTTCACAGCCACCTTTTCGTTCGCAGGCTTTCCTTGTCCAATTACATCAGCCTTTTCAA
>NZ_JYNH01000212.1 GCF_000960765.1 Desulfosporosinus sp. I2
TTATATTATGTGAGCAATAAATTTCTCCTCTTAAAGACGCTTCACTAATTGCATGTTCTAAGAGGTTCTGGAATGTATAAACTCCGCAAATCACATTCATTAAATGTGTACCATCTAATAGAATTGCTTTAAACTCTTTTCCTCTAGGTAAGGAAGCTAAAAGTTCTTTTGAAAAACCATTCATGGAAACAAAAATGCCCCTCGCATCCATCTTCCCTTCAATTTTTAAATAGAAGCTCCCCATTTCACGACCATCTACTTTTTTCTCAATCCATTTCAGCTCAAGAAGGTAATAATGACCATCGTACTTAATAGCTCCGTCTATTTGTTCGCCCATAATCCTAAAAGGTTCTTCAACTGGAATTCCACTTAAACCCATTAATTCTCCAAAAAACTTTTCTAATTCATAGCCCCTTTTTTGCCTATCAAGTTTTAGTATTTGGTCAAAACGTTCCCTCAATCTCGTTAACCTAAAATCATAGCTTTCTTTTTGTGCCCGAAGAGCCTTCGCTCGTAACGCATCCTTGCCTTCTTGTTCCTTTTTTTGTTGACGCAATATCTCCTTAAGCTTTAACGAGCTTCGCTCTGCTATCTCGATTCTATGTTTTTCCTGTTGTGGCACGAAGCTCTTATGTTCTATAAGAATACGGACAAAATTACGTGAAGATTCCAACCTTCTATCGAAATCCGATTGTCTAAATTGCAAATATAGTCCATCCATTAACTCTCTCTTTGAAAGGTTAGACCCATCTTCTCTTTTCTTAGCAAGTAGTAAGTCGCAAACAGTTGGGCTAATCCCTGACCTTAACCAAGCTTTCCTCAAGTCCTCTCTAAACCAATACAAATTAGCTATTCCATCTTTTACTAAAACTTCAATTTCTTCTGTAAACACGTCAAACATTTTGCTACACCCTTTACTGTACCGTTTTTAAATTTTGTATTATAAAAATGTCATATTCAGAATAATTTGTATTTAAATAATGACCAAAGACGGCTAATTATTTACTAATTATAAAAATATTTGCAACCAACTAGGAAACATCACCCCAATCACGTTCTACAAACCAAGGAGTCCTGTTAGTATCCCAATTTACAATATTAGAAGGGTTAAATTCGTTATCAAGCACAACTATGTCTACTATCTGTTCTGGAGGAAGGCTAAGAATATGTGGTTTCTCATCACTGTCTATATCCCATACATGGAATCTATCATTCTTTAATCTCGCTCTTCTACTCGGACCGAAATCCATAGGAGCACAAGTTCTTTCAATAGTAACCCCATCCTCTTTCGAATAGAATCTGATTTGTACCATTTTTTTATTTTGAATTGCTCTAACAAACTGCATTACAGCTTCTTGAAGATTCATTCAACCCTCTCCTCGCTTCCATATTTTCACTCGGTCAAACAGGTATCGAATGCATATTATTTTTGGTCAAGGTATATTTTAGCTCCCTTTTTTCAAACGCAGGCATAGTGCCTTCAAGTATCTGTACTATAGAACTATTTATGGAGGGATTTTCTATAGCACCAGAGTTGATACTCATTTCATTATCTTGTGTCTTGCTAATTGAAACGTGTATTATTTGCTCTGCATCGCATACAACGGCAATGTTCGGGTTATGAGTAACAATAATAATCTGTCTATTCGATTTGGCGTGTTTTATGAAAGGAACGAGTATGTTATAAACACTCTGGTTATCTAAGTTTTCTTCAGGTTGGTCAATTATCAGCGGAATATCATCTTGGTCGAGAATTAAGTAAAATATTAATAATAATGCTCCTTTCTCCCCAGGTGATAGTTGAAGAATACTCTTCCCTCCCAGTTTAAGTTCGTAATATGGCACTAAGTAGTCTAAATTGAAGATAAGGTTATACATATCTAGATAAAAACCATTCTTGATTTGACTCTGAATCTCTCGACTCTCGTTCCCTTGACCTGGTCGCCTATCCCGCTCTAAGCAAATAATTATTTTATCAAAAAACTCAATAACCCCTTCGAGAGTATTAAAATCAGTTTCCAAAATTATTTGTTTTAAAGTTACTGTTCCTTCTTTATTACCGTAAAACGTACCCTTTACACCTTGATTCACGTAGTTCAAAAATTTCTCTTCGAAATCTTTCAGGCGAAACGATACATCGAAAGTAATTTCGTAATCCTTATTGATATTCTTATACTGCTCCAAAAAGCCCGTAACAGGTTTATAAAGTTCCTTATAAACCTCTAAAATGGCTCGCTTTTTTTCATGGAGTTGAGAAACTACCCCTTTCCGTTGCTCTCTTTTGTAAGCCAAATCATTTTCCAGTTCATTATCGAGATATATGAGAACCCCTTCGTAGTATTTTAATGTTAGCTCTATATCCTCTGCACCGATAAGTTCCTGCTCCCGTTGCTCCCATTTGGAGATATCATCCAGATATGTCTGATATCTCTTTGTTGGTTCATCAAGCTTAGATTGTAGATTTGTTATCTCTTCACCTAACTTGATAATTTTAAATGCTAGACCATTTTCATTATCGGGTTTTATGGAGTCGCTAAGAGTTTCTATTTTAATCTTTACAGTTTCAACCAGTGTGTTGATAGCATTCTTGTCTATATGAACTTGAACAGCATCCTCAAACTTGAATCCGATTGTTTTTAGAAATGGTTCATTATCGGTTTTTAATTTTTCATATTGGGATTGAAAAGTGTCAATGGCTTGACTTATTCTTTCAAGGTTACTTTGCTTTATCTTTTGCTCCGATTTTTTCTTGGTGGCCAGGTTAAGCTCCTCTTCTAGCTTCTCTTTCTCTGCTCTCTTATATTTTATTTCTTCATCTATTGACTTTTGGTAGTCACCATTAGATTCTAGTTTGGCGACATCTTTAGGTTTGTTTGATTGGTGGTTAGCCAACTCTAGTTTTTTATTTGATAGACCCTCCTCAATAGATTTTCGATATGTTGCTGTCCTTTTCTTCTCCAAATCAATGATGTCTTTATTTAGAATCCCTCCCTCATTCTGGAACAAGGTAATATCCTTAAGTAAGACTTGGCTCTTATAATCAATTAATTCTTCAAGACTCTTTTGACCTAACTTTTCACTTGCATCCACATGTGAAAAAATGACCTTCTTAAGTTCTGTTTCAAAGTCATCAGGATTGTCATTACAAATTGTCTCAAAGAAGTTCTGCGGGATATACTTTACTCTTTCGTATGAGTGTTCCTCTGGTACATCCATAAGGTTTTTAATCGAGCTTTCGTCTCCACTTTCCCAAACTAACTTAGCTTCAAAATGAGAAGCCTTTTTACGTTTTTTTAAACCTTGTATTATTAAGAAAAGAGAAATTACTATGATTTTTCGTATCTCCCACTAAACCCAAAATATCTAAAAGAGCACTCTTCCCATTGCCCTTATTCCCTATAATAGTAACCAACTGGGGGTTAAATTCAAGCGTAAGATTTTCGAACCAAGTTTCATTCAATCTTGAATTTATTACCTTGTTTATTTGTAAAGATTGAATATACTTTGTTCTATTATTCCTTACTTTATCTAGGATAGGAGGTCTTTCACCAACATAAACCCTTTCAGACTCATAAGTGATTTGCCGTAATCCATCAAATGTAGGGTCGGCTTTTATCCATGTAAAACACTTACCAATTCTATCCTTGTCACGAGAATCAGAGAATCTATGAGCATCACTGCAATCCAACAGCAAATCATTAACGCCGTTATCTTTAAGCTTTTGTTTTGCGTTTCTAAAGTTGTTCAACGTTTCGGCAGAAGTAAAAACAATCTCTGCCCTATTTATAACGTCTTTTTTCTCCGCGATTGAACCGTCCGTCCAATTGAGTGAATCCCATTCTGTTTTACCAATAGCTATGATAAACTTTTCTTTGAAATACGTTTTATCCAGTGCTTTGAATATCTGTTCCTCATCCAAATTGAGATTGTTAAATCCCTCTACTAAATCACTACCAAAGTTCGCTCTTTTTTCAATAGGTGTACTGCCTTTGACTGCTTTACCTAGGTCAGCTAAACTTTCTCTCGTAATACTTCCTTTCCAAAAGCCCTCATTAACTCCTGGAGCTAACTTATACCCTTGCTCTAAGGTATTCAGAAATTGGCTCCTAATTGTACTTGGCTCTACCTCATTTGAGAAAACAACATGGAAGTTTATTCTTTTCAGACTTCCGAAATTGACTCCCGCAAACTTACTAATTCTGAATTCGAGAACTGGCAACAACAAATCGATATTTTTTAAACGATGGTTTACTTCTTTTTCTCTTTTGAGTCGTTCATAACCATCTAAAAATAAGTAATCATTGATACCTAATACCGAGAAATCTTTTGGAAGTTCTTCTAGGTCACTGATAAATCTCTCCCAAGTTTCCTCACTGTTACTCCCGTAATGTTGCACAATTGAAGCAGGAGTATGAACATGTAAATCCCATTTTCGCCACAGCGACCCTCGTGAGCTATTCATTTCGTGACCATCCCCCTTATCTCCCTAGAGTTTTACATTCTTTACCTTTTTCCAAAATCCTGCTTTTAGTATATTAATTTTGCAAAATGCAGAAAAAGATGCCGTTAGGCATCCTTCTGATTTAATTCCCGCATTTAATCCCTTTCAAAATTGATAGGTTGTTTTTAATATAGTAACCCGTTCAGCAATCTAAGTTAACCCTACCCGCTCCCTCAAAACCTCTTTCAACAACTCCAATGCACTTTCTTTATAGGGATTATTGGTACTGAGTTCGCCATGGAATGCACGGCAAAGAATTGATTTTTTCATAAGGTCTATATTTTCAATAACATCACAAATTAAGTTTGTCATCCAGTAACTTTCCCTATATCCTATGTCTTGCTTCATAAATAACTCACATGATTTCTAAATAATTTGGATAGACGAATGCAGTAGATAACTTTGAAAACTCTACGACTTTATCTATAGTTAGACCCTTAAAAGCTTCGGATTTGATATATAAATTCGCATTCATTTGTAGTTCATATCTAGAATCTTCATAACTTTTATCCTTAGGGGAACAATATAAACCATTGAAATCGAAAATATCAATAATTCTGTCTTTTGGTTTTAGTAAAAGGTATTTTTGAGAATGAATTAACAAATAATTAGCTTCATTTGTATAAATACAATGAAAAATAAACCAAGTCATATAGTCGATAAAGGAAGCTTTCATTTCATTACCAGAAAAATATATTTGTTTATTTAATAAAATTAAATTTCTTAATTTCTTATATTTTCTTGCATTCACCTTTACATACTTGGTAATTATTGACTTAAAAAAATTAAATTCGTTTCTAGTAAACTGAATTTTAACTTCACTATCTGAATAAATATTATTGTTGTTTTCATTTTGATTTTGAATGTTATTATTAGAATTAAATACTGGTTCATTAATTTTATATTCATTTTCTAAACATTCTTTCTCATCCGAGGTTTCACAAATGGACTCTAAATACTCGTCAATTCCTTTAGAATCAGGATTTGGAATAAAAAAAGGAATTTGTATAAACTTCTCAATATACTCTGTGATAAACTCTTTTACCAAAAGATTTGTCATATTATTATCATTTATATCTTTATAAATATTTATAAAATTTTTTTCTATAGCTACTCTCATTATTCTATAATCTAATGAAAAAATCGTAATTATACCTTTTCTATTTAAAAAGAGTTGAGTTGCTTCTAAAACTTTAATTATTTTTTC
>NZ_JYNH01000213.1 GCF_000960765.1 Desulfosporosinus sp. I2
AAGTACTCGTAATTAATCCAGGTTCAACATCTACAAAAATTGCAGCCTATGAGAACGAAACTTGTCTTTGGAAACATGGAATTGATCACCCAGCCGATGAAATTAACGCTTTTTCTCGGGTTGAAGATCAATACGAGTATCGAATCCATCAAATTTTACAAGTGCTTGACGATCGAGGAACTTCGTTAAACGATTTTAAGGGAATTGTGGGAAGAGGTGGTTTACTTAAGCCTTTAGTCGGGGGTACCTATTTGGTGGATGATCGCCTTGAGGCTACGTTGCATAATGCGCCCGGAGGGGAACATGCTTCAAATTTAGGCGGGATTATTGCCTATCACTTAGGGCGAAGGATCAATGTCCCAGTTTATTTAGTGGATCCTGTGTCAGTGGACGAAATGGAACCAGTAGCGCGGCTTTCTGGACTTCCTGAATTACCCAGATTAAGTCAATCCCATGTCTTAAACATGAAGGCGGTTGCTCGTAAAGTTGCGCTTGAGCTAGGCAAAACCTATCAGGAAGTAAACTTAATTATCGCGCATTTAGGTGGAGGAATTTCTGTCGCTCCTCACCGTAAAGGGAAAATGATTGATGTCAATAATGCTAATAATGAGGGCCCATATTCAGTTGAACGTTGTGGTACATTACCTGCCTTTCAGCTGATAAAACTCTGCTATTCTGGAACCTATTCAGAAAAAGAGATGCTGACTAAACTTTTAAAAGAAGGCGGAATGTTTGCTTACCTTGGGACCAAAGATGGACGAGAAGCTGAGAAACGGATGAATGATGGAGACCTTAACGCCAAACTTGTTCTTGAAGGATTATGCTATCAAGTGGCCAAGGAAATTGGTGCGATGGCCACGGTTTTGGCAGGAGAGGTCGATCGCATTGTCGTAACCGGTGGACTTGCTCATTCTGAATTTATCACTCAAGAAATCATTCGTCGTGTCTCCTTTATTGCTCCTGTACGGATAATGCCGGGTGAAGAAGAGATGGAAGCTTTGGCCTTGGGTGCTTTAAGGGTCCTGCGAGGGGAAGAAAAGGCACTTACTTATGAAGCCTATGCGTGAAAATTAGAGGGGATAAGCCATTCGAATAGATGGGGTGTGAAAAGTGCGATTTAGCGGATTTGAGTCTCTGCACGACAAGGCGAAGAGCCTGGGCCGGGCGAAAGTTGCAGTGGCTGCTGCTGCGGATAAAGAAGTGTTAGAAGCTGTCAAGTTAGCGGATAAAGAAGGACTGATAACCCCGATTCTGATTGGAGATGTTAATCAAATCAAACAATTGGCTCGAGAAATCGGGTTCAGCTTAGAAGGGGCTGAACTGATGGATGAAATTAATCCCGTGGCAGCCGCCAATAAGGCGGTGGACACAGTGATTAATGGGCGAGCCCATTTAATTATGAAAGGATTTGTCAATAGCTCAGATTTTTTACGTGCAGTGGTTAGGCCTGAACGGGGCCTGAGGACTGGGCGTTTGCTTAGTCATCTTGCTGCATTTGAGGTGCCGGGGTTTTCTCGTTTGCTGTTTGTAACGGATGGAGGAATGAATATTGCTCCAACCCTAGCACAGAAAAAAGAAATTCTGGACAATAGTTTGCTCTATTTAAAGAGTATCGGGATGGATTTGGTCAACGTTATTGTTTTAGCTGCCAATGAAGTGGTCAGCCCAAAAATGCAGGCGACCGTAGATGCTCGAGCTTTAGCTGAGATGAATCAATTGGGAGAATTCCCAGGCGCGATCGTGGAAGGCCCACTAGCTCTGGATGGAGCGGTGAGTGCAGCAGCCTTGAAGCATAAGGGGCTTATCAGTCAGATCAATGGGGCTGTCGATTTGTTCTTAGTCCCTACCATTGAGGTAGGAAATGTCTTAGGGAAATCCATGGTTTACTTTGCCGGGGCGACCATGACTGGGATTGTGCTTGGGGCGAAAGTTCCGATTGTAATGACTTCTAGGAATGATACCCCAAGAAGCAAGTACATGGCCTTAGCTATGGCTGCTTTGAATCGATAGGAATCAATGTATAAAAGGGTGAATCTGGAATAATTTCCGGGTTCACCCTTTTTGCTCAGATAACGAAGCACTAAATTCTTATGTCCACTTCTTATATCTCTTCTATAGTTTCCGAATTCTCAGAGCTATCTTGCTCCTTCAAACGTCCCGCCCGTCGGACTGCATCACGGAGTAAAAACTCAATATGGGCGTTGGCGCTACGAAATTCATCGGATGCCCAGCGTTCTAGGGCTGCATAAAGTTTTGGATCAAGTCGTAAGGGAAACTGTTTTTTGGTCGCCATACTAATTAATACATCGTTCCCGTATTAATGACCGGTTGAGTGGCGCGTTCGGAAACGATTGAGACAAGGAGATTGTTAACCATAGCGGCCTTGCGTTCTTCGTCAAGTTTAATGACCCCATCTTTCTCGATACGTTCAATTGCCATCTGAACCATGCCTACGGCACCCTCAACAATGATTTGGCGGGCGGATAGAATGGCAGAAGCTTGTTGTCTCTGTAGCATCGCACCTGCAATTTCAGTAGCATAAGCCAAATGAGTAAGACGAGCTTCAGTCACTTCGACACCCGCCTGTTTAAGACGTTGTTGGAGTTCGTTCATTAGTTCGGAGGAAACTTCTTCAGGGTTTCCTCTGAGAGAAAAGCCTTTTCCTTCAAAGTTGTCGTAGGCGTATCGTGTAGCCACGTGTCGTAATGCGGTTTCACTTTGTATTTCCACAAATCCTTCATATTTTTCAACATCAAAAATTGCCTTAGCGGTATCAATGACCCGAAAAACGACGACGGCAGCAATCTCAACGGGATTACCTTCGATGTCATTGACCTTAAGAGTTTTACTATTGAAATTTCGAACCTTTAACGAAACCCCTTTGCGTATGGCAAAAGGGACACTTAGCCATAGCCCAGGTTGACGGATTGTACCGATATAGTTCCCGAAAAAGACTAAAGCATAAGACTTATTAGGCTGAACGACTAAAATACCTGATGCTAAAATAACGGCTAAGATTACAATAGGAATTCCCACCAAGTTTTCTTGAACGAGTAAGGCAATTCCGCCGATCATGAGGGCGAGCATAAGAATTAAGGCAAGATAACCGTTGACGGCCCACGCTTTCTTTTCGATCATATTGATAATCCTCCCTTAGATTTAGATTGCGCTATAGTTTGTGAGTTGAGCAACAAGTTTCGATACCAATATGATATCATTTTAATATTAAGGTGTAAAGAAGTTTAAGGCGGATCAAGTGGCTACCTTCGGATGCACAACTCCTATGCAACGGGCCGGGCAACCGAAAGAATTGGCTCCGGCATATGTTTTCTTGGCCTCGGAAGATTCTTCTTATATGTCCGGCCAGATGCTCCAGATCAATGGGGGCACAATCATTAATAACTAAAAATAAATTAAATTTGTTAAAACATAGTTTTTAATTTGAGAGAATGTCACTTTGAAATTAGTAGAATGTAGCAACTTAAACGTAGGATTTTTCACCGTAGAACAGGCAGGTAGGTCTCTTTCCTTTGATAGATCAAATTGGGTACTAAACTGCTTAACCACTCGTTTTATACGGGTGGTTTTTATTATTCAAGTTAATTTTGACTTATCTAAGTATATTTAAGTCGAAATGAATTGATTTAGAAAATTCTTAGAACTAGACCAAACCAATTTTTATAGAACTAGGGACAAAGAACTAGTCTGATTTCTGATCATAGGGGGATGGTTTAAGGCCTTTTTCAAATTCGTTTTAATTTCATACTGGTTTAGAGGTGAAAATTGAATTGTGGCATAATAATTGCATTTTAGCCTTTTGTTATGATTTTATTCGACATAAAATGTAAGATTTGTGAGGTGATCAAAAAATGGAGTTTGATGTATCGAGAATTAATAAATTATACAAGCAGGATAGGGGGTTAGTTTTTGTCTTTATCCTATTTGTATGGGCAGTTCTAGGTTTTGTATTAAAGAACGTTTTGAGTTTGGCTATGAATGATTTAATACGGAATGTTGCTTTAGTTGCAGGGCTATTGGCTGGAATATTTGTGACAAGTGCTTTAGTTGCTGTATTGGCTCATCTCAAGAAAAATCGTATTGCCTTATATAGCGAAGAATTACATAATACCACGATAAAAGCTTGAGATAATTTTTGTCTGGCTTGAGATAGGATATTACTTCAAAGCTGGAGCTTTTTAAGGAGGGAGAGTCGATATTGAAAGTTGATAAACAGAAAAAACCTGTCAACAGTCCTTTAATGGAAGTATTTGATGTCATGTTCATTATGTTACTATGTTTTGTTATACTTCTTTCAACTATGTTGATGAGGGGTAAGGTGCTAGTAGGTTCAGGTTCGACCGGGGGGATGGATTATTCCTTCAATTTGCCCATATTCCTAATGTTAGTCTTGGCTTTAGCTATTTATTTGGTCTATGTGTTTTCTAGTTCCAATAAGGAACTTAAGGCCATGATAAACAATCTATACAGTGAAGTTCATAAAAAAGGTGATAAGAAAGTAAGCTGAAGCAAAATTCCGGGACGGAGGTTACACAACAGTGAGTATATGGGAATTAATGAATTGGGTTGCTTGGGGTTTATGCGCAATCTTGTTGATAATTATGGCGCAAGACTTTATCCGTGTTGAAATGAGCCGCAAAGGAGGGGGTAAGTCTTGAATGATTCAATGGGCATTCAACAAGAACAGCATCTTTCAAAAGTCCTTGGTCCAATGCATATTTGGGCACTAGGTGTCGGGATTGTTCTAGTCGGAGAATTTATGGGCTGGAACTTCACGGTTGCAAAAGGGGGTTCGATGGGAGCCATCATCGCCTGTTGGGTCATTGGGATTTTATATATATCCCTAGTTATGATTAACACAGAGATCGGGTCAGTCATTCCGGAAGCAGGTGGTCAATATGCAATGGCTAAATACCTTCTGGGTCCACTGGCTGCTTTTAACATTGGACTAATGCTAGTGTTTGAATATGTAATGCTTGAAGCTGCAGATGCCTTGGTAGTTGGAGCTATTTTGCAGTCGATTAATCCGGCGATTCAGAGCTTGCCATATGTGATTTTAACGTTATTATTATTAACTTATCTCAATTATCGAGGAGTCTATGCGACCTTAACACTTAATTTCTTTATTACAGCGATTGCCTTTGTAACCATCTTTGTGCTTCTCTTCTCTACTAATTTTCAGATCCCGTCGCAAAGTATTCTCAGGCTCTCCGAATTAACCAATGGATTACCCTATGGTTGGATTGGAGTTGTAGCTGCTCTTCAATTTGGAATTTGGTTTTTTTTAGGAATTGAAGGAACCGCTTTAGCAGCTGAAGAATGCCGTTCAACCGCTCGCTCACTTCCCATGGGCACCTTGATCGGAATGGTAACCTTGCTCGTTGGGGCAACTGTAACGTGGTTCGTTTGCTCTGGCTTAGTTGAAGCGGGAACTCTCGGGGAGTCTGTTTACCCTCTTTATGAAGCAGCTCTAGCGACAAAAATGTCAGGGGTTATCGTCGTGATGTTTATTGGCACAATTTTAGCCTGTATGGCGAGCGCAAATGGGTGCATCAATGATGCCAGTAGGGCTTGGTTTTCAATGTCCAGAGATACCTTGATTCCTAGTGCTTTTTCAGCAGTCCATCCAAAA
>NZ_JYNH01000214.1 GCF_000960765.1 Desulfosporosinus sp. I2
CATCACCCAGTTCCTCCAAAGCGTCAGCAAGTATAGTCCGCTTAAGGCCGGCGTCGCCTTTCTACCGATGACTATCGCCAACTTCGCAATGGCCATCGCTGTTCCGAGGTTTACGCGGCAGTTCGGCAACGCGCGTCTGCTCGCCGGTGGCGTCACCGTTACGATGATCGGGATGGCCTGGCTTAGCCGCATCTCCGCCGACAGCTCCTACCTCACCGGGATCGCGCTGCCGATGGTCCTGATCGGTATCGGCCAAGGTGCCTCCCTAGGTCCCCTCACCGTCTCCGGCATCACAGGGGTTGCCTCAAAAGATGCCGGTGCCGCCTCCGGGCTCGTCAACGTCGCCCATCAGCTCGGCGGTTCCCTCGGACTCGGGATCCTTGTCACGGTATTCGCCGCCGCTGGCTCCGCCACCCTCGACGCCCGGGATCTACTCGCACACCGCGTCGCGATCTCGCTCACCGCTGGTACGGTAATGCTTGCGCTAGCGCTCGTTGTCGTTGTTATGCTGATTGTCCATCCCCGCAAGGCCGTTGAAGTAAATAGTAAATAAGTGGATCAGGATGTAACCAAGTTAACAGAGTTTTTTGGTAAGAATCTTTAACAATCAAGAAAGTAGTATTATGAAAAAGGAGAATAGAACATGAATAAATCAAATAATTTAAGTGAAAGTGTAATCTTCCCGAAAGGTGAAAAAATTACGAATGACTATTTCATAGGGACAGCATGGCTTGAAATGCTAGTCTCTAATGACAGCACGTTTAATTGCCCGATAGGTAATGTAACTTTTGAACCAGGCGCAAGAAATAATTGGCATAAACATCCAGGTGGCCAGCTTCTGCTTGTTACCGGTGGCAAAGGATATTATCAGGAGGAAGGCAAGCCGGTACAGGTGCTTCGTGAAGGGGATGTAGTAAAGATCCAACCGGATGTGAAACATTGGCATGGTGCAACACCGGATAGCTGGTTTACACATATCGCGATAAGTACTAATGTCCAAAAGGGAGACGCCGAATGGTTGGAACCCGTAACGGATGAAGAATATAACAATTTTAAATAACATGAGTTTTATCTTGCGGTGTCGCTGAAAGTTCTTATTATTTAACAGGCAGGATTCCAGAACGGTTTTATCGGTAATACCCGTAAGTTAGTTAAAGATATCCGTTTAAGAGAAAAAGCTGGATGACCGCAGGGAGACTTTCATTCAGCTTTTTTTACCTCTAAATTCATTTCTACTGTTGGAGGTGCGCCGTTAGCTATTGTTAAGCAGTATATTGAAAGTCAAAAGGTTTCAGAGAGGAGGTAATGCCTTGCACAAAGCCTTTAAATTTCGGCTATATCCAACCAAAGAACAGATTGTAGTTATTTGAGGAGGAACAGAAAACCCTAAAGTGAGCAAGGATTTATGGAATACAGAAATTTGCCGCATGAAGGCGGTAAAATCAGCACGAACGGTATTGGTGCAGGAAGCTTTGAATAAAATAGTTGATATTATCTGAGAAAGGAATTACTTATTTTGCATGCAATCCTATGCACCGCATGCCAGTATTGCGTTGATGGCTGCCCAGAGAAGATACCGATACCAAAATACTTTCCTTGAATAATGTCGCCCGTCAGTCGGTGAGAGGAGAAGTAACTTATAAATTTTATTGGGTCCTATAATAGATATTATGTAAAGTAGAGTATTTAATACCATGGGGGAGTAGTGCTAAAATAGCCCAATAGCTTGATTTTGCCAGCATCAAGTTATCGGACTATTATTTGTGGTAGTGTTGTTGTAATCTCTTTTTCAAATTTATTGTAGACAGGAACTACTGCCGAGTTAGTTTTCCACTCAACAAGTCATCAGCTACCGTTTTTCTGTGTGGCTCATTTTGCTACTGAACTAAGGTTAATCGGCTGAAGTATTTCTTCCATGTAAAAACAGCCTCCAGAATCATCTGTAATGATTCAAAGAGTCTGGTCTAGTACAAAATCATCCAATCCGCGGAAACCATAGTAATAGGGCTAAGTATGTACGTATGGACAGATTTCACTGATTTAACTAATGAGACACTACTAGAGCACTTTGAATTGTGCGATTAAACTGTTTGAGATTAAACTTTTAAAACGAAGATTTAACCTTTTTACTAGGAGCCACTTCTAATGTTTTTTGACTATGCGTTAAAATACTCTTTAGTGCATAGTTGAATTAAGTGCTTTGGATTAAATTGGATGTCCTGCTTATATAGGGAGCAAAATTTCTGAAGGAAATTATCTTTATATTCCCGCCTAAGTTCTCTAATTCTACCTACCTTCTGCTAACTGATTTTCTAATACTTTTTAAACTTTATTAGCTACCCATCTGTCACAAAATCAAAATTTACTCCTCAGTCCGTTTTTGTACATAATTATCTTGTTTTATTCTTTTGGAGGTTTGCCTATCTTCCCCTCTTCCCCTCAGTCTAAAACCTGGCACTGGTGAACCGTTCGACCAGGGTGGTTGATTTAGGAACTTGAAAATATAATCCCCTATTGTCCATCCGTTAGAAAATTGAATCATAGATGCTAACGAAGCGAAGATTATAAAAAATGAACAAATTGTTCCAACGACCCATCTCTTCATTTTCCACCTCCAATTACAGAGTTCATAATCCCATTATATGCAAAACGAACAATTTTGAGATGAAACGCAAGTCACCCCTTCTTGTCCAAAACTGCACATAAAAATTTTAGGCAAAAGTATTTTCTTTAACATTAGGAAGCACATCATAAATTGAACGCTTCATGTTCTTTTCAAAATAGTCTTTTATTTCAATTGTCCTTTTCCATCTCGCAACAGTATGTTCATGTACACCATACCTGAAAGCAACATCAACAAATCTTTTTTCAAGTAAACAAAATCCTGTCGGCAAAGCTAAAGCATCACTTAATTGTACTATTAAGTCATAATCATCATAGACAGCTAAATTTATAATGCTTTCAGCTAGTTCGTATTCTTCTTTCGTAACGTCCCACTTTCCTGTTGCTGTACGAATATCTTGTATCATAAATGAATGTGTAAGACAAATTCTAGCAACTTCCTCCCAGCCTTGTTCCATACAATATTGGTATCCAGCAATCGTATGACGTTCTGAAACTATTCCTACTCGTCTACCTATATCATGCAACAACCCTAAAATATATGCTTTATTACTATCAAGATTTGCACAATGTTCAGCAATATTTTTACAAGCTAAAGCTACAAATTCGGAATGTTGTATCCACAACCCTGGATTTAATTCTTTTGCCTGTTCAAGAACCTTTAACGCTGTATTTTTATTGGGATAGTAATTGCACATAATTGCACTCCTCTGTATCACGAATATTAAAAATGTGCACCTATCCTACGATGCGAAATAAATAAAGCTATCATTCCAAATACTACTAATGATTAACGACGTTGAGTTACTACCCCAAAAGCATATTTCGATGTTGCAAGCCCTCTGTTAGAGTCACGCTGGGCAACGTAAACCTAATCCTTCTTCTTTGTTGTTACATACATCCAAAATTCATTTGAATACAAAAAAATGAGTCCAATGACAATACCGAAAAGCGAACCACATGAAATAGCCCTTGAATCGTTCCATCCTACTATTTTGGCAATAGCCAAACTTACAACTAACCCACCTGTAAATATATAGGTTTTTATATTTAGAATCCTATCAAGCCCAAATTTCCGTTTGCCGACCCATAAAACCAGTAGGCAGACTACCATGGATGCAATAAAAACTGCACGATACTCCCAATTCACATTGTACAACGCTGAAGTAACCATCCATAAAGCTAGAAGGATACTAAAAATTCTTATCAAGTTATTCATCACTTAAACATCTCCCATATCAGATTCAGAGACGACCATGGGGGAGTCCCATTAATTTCCTCTCAAACTGCATTAATTCACAATATGAGAAGAATGAGAAATAGTCAAATAAACTTTTCGTAGGAAACAGCGTATTCCTTAAAACCATACTTTTCATATAACCTTTTTGCATTATTGTTCCAGGAATAAGCATGCAATTTTATTCGACTTATTCCTTTTTCTTCCATCCAATGAGTTACGTTATCTATTAACTTTCTTCCAATACCAAAACCTCTTGCACTGACATCGACAAACAATTCATCAAACAATCCCATTTTCCCTGTTCCATTATCAGCCGTTTCTTCTTGCTCAACTATCTTCCCCAGGGCATATCCTAAAGGTATTCCATCTATTTCTGCAATCAATATTAAAGTATCTTCATTTCTGGTTTTAAATGTTGTCTCAGCTCTTTCTCTTATAGAACTTAAAACCAGTTCATAATCGTCATATTTACATTCAATACTATGATTGTTTCATTAAAAATACTTAGTTTTACTGCAAACTCAACGAAATTGTCCATATCCTCGTCTAATGCCATTCTTATACATATCTCCATAGACTTATCCTCCAGTTACAAATAATAGGTTCCTTCTTCGTATCAAATTAGCTCGTAATATCCTATTGAACGAACTAAGTATGGATTATGTACGTACGAATTGCAGGTTCTTATAATTCTTCATGTACTAAGAATAACAAAGTGAACTAAAGATTTGCATTCATTTAGAATATAACGGGTTAATCCTTGCCATTAAATATTCATTCTCATATTTGCCGTTTCTGATACCTGCAAGACGCTTAATCCCTTCTTTATCAAAACCAAACTTTTCATAAAGATGAATAGCTCTTTCATTGTCTTCAAAGACTGTTAACTCAACGCGAATAAGCATCAGCCAATTGTCAGCAATATCAAGTAAAGCTTTCATTAAAGAAGTACCAACACCCATATTCTGATATTCTTTGTGAACCATAATTCCAATATTTCCGCTATGTCGTGTGCGATGATTTGCATTGACCGTTAAACCCGCTGTGCCAATAATGAGTTCTTCGTCATTTTCAATTTTTGTAACAGCAACAAATTGGTGTTGGTTGCTGTCCATATTTATAATAAAATCTTCATTACGTTTTACTCTTTCTGACGGAATGCCAAGTATATTTTCAAACACTCCTGGCATACGCCTAAGTGCATTTACACCTTTGCCATCTCCAATATCTATTGGCCTTATTAAAAATTCCATTACTTCCCCCCTATATTAATATATAAATACTCTTAAGGCTCTTTGTCAGAATAAAGTGAATTAACCACTCGGCTTACAAAAGGCTATTTTCCTAAAACGACCTGCTCTTCTAATTGCCGATAACCTTGTATATCAACTGGTAAATAAATTTTGTAGTTACCTTGATTTATAAGTTTATCAGTATAATCATCCCAAGCCTTTGTTGCTTCATTCTGTCCTTTCGGAATCGACTGTAATATAGAGTTTTTTAGTTTTCCCCTGCCCAAAAATATCTGAGTTATGCTGATTATACCTGGAGAGTTGATGTAATCAGATGCGTTACTAAAACCATTGTCTTTAATAGTTTTATTGTAAGTTATCTTGGCAAAGTCACTATCCTGTAACGAGTCCATCGATTTCTCCTGTTGCTCCAAATAAGATTTAGCTTCATCAGCTGTTACGGTTTTTCCTTGCTTTTTTACCTCATTATCTATTAAAGCATTCTTTACTAACAAGCCTAGTGCAACTTTCTCATAATAGGATTCGTCCTGT
>NZ_JYNH01000215.1 GCF_000960765.1 Desulfosporosinus sp. I2
ATTCCGACATCATTATATTCCTAATCACTCGGGCGATGGCATCTGGGCAAGATGTAACATTGACCCCTTCACGACGCATACACGCTGGGCAGCGAATCCCTTTAATCTGCTCAGTAATTGCATCGACAGATAATCCTGAACGCAAGGTTATGGAGATCAAACGAGCGGTTGCCTCAGATTGGGATGAACAGCCTCCTGCACGACCGGTATTCGTAAAGACTTCACAAATTCCTTTTTCGTCCGCATTAACACTAACATATAGATTTCCGCATCCGATTTTAATTTTCTCCGTAACCCCAATAGTCGTAGTCGGTCTTGGTCGAGGAACGACTGTGTTGACCTCGGGAATAAACGGTGTTTTAGGAGCAGACAACGGTTCCGTGACCATTTTTGACTTGTCATCTTGGGTCTGCGTTGCACTAGTACCTGTGGAAAGCACCTGTTCTTCCCGACTACCATCGCGATAGACCGTCAATCCTTTACAGTTAAGTTCATCCGCTAACCGATACGCTTCAGCAATTTCTTCCCGTGTCGCGGAGTGAGCAAAATTGATCGTTTTAGAGACTGCATTATCCGTGTATTTCTGGAAGGCTGCCTGAATTCGGATATGCCATTCAGGGGCAATTTCTTGGGCGGTGGTAAAGACTTCCTGTACCCAGTTCGGAACCTCAGCTAAACCTAGGACCGTCCCCATTTCCGCAATCTTTTGCGTAAGTTCTTGAGAATAGAAATCAAACTCTTTGGCAAACGCTTCAAAGAGCGGATTAACTTCCACTAAAGTCGTCCCATCCATCACGGTTTTAGTATAAGCAACTGCAAACAGTGGCTCCACTCCACTCGAAGCAGCACAAATCATGGAAATGGTTCCAGTAGGAGCTATGGTTGTCAGCGTAGCATTCCTGAGTTTCATAACCCCATCATAAATAGATCCCTCGTAATTTGGGAAAGTTCCCCGTTCTTCGGCTAAGCGCTGAGATTCTATACGAGCTTCAGTTTGAATGAATTTCATAACCTTTTCTGCATACTCAACTGCCTCTTCAGTCGCATATGAAGTCTGGAGTAAAATGAGCATATCTGCAAATCCCATAACACCTAGGCCGATTTTTCGATTTCCTTTAACCACCTCATCAATAACAGGCAGCGGGTATTGATTTGCATCAATTACATTGTCAAGGAAACGAACAGATAATCGTGTTACATGACTCAAACGCTCCCAGTTGATAACCATTTTCCCATCTTTCTCAATCACCATTAATTTGAGATTGATCGAGCCTAAGTTACAGGCTTCATTCGGGAGCAAGGGTTGCTCACCACAAGGATTCGTGGCTTCAATCTCTCCCAACAAAGGAGTTGGATTTCCTTGATTTAAGCGATCGAGGAAGACTATTCCCGGTTCTCCGTTTTGCCAGGCATGGTCCACAATTTTATTAAAAATCTCAGGCGCAGATAATTGACCAACTACACTGCCCGTATGGGGATCGATAAGGTCATAAGGGCGCTCTTCTCGAACCGCTTTCATAAACTCTTCCGTAATCCCTACGGAGATGTTAAAGTTCGTAATTTCTTTGTTATCTTCTTTACACTGAATAAAGTCTATGATATCCGGATGATCGACACGAAGAATTCCCATATTGGCTCCCCGACGAGTGCCGCCTTGCTTAACTGCTTCGGTAGCTGAATTAAAAACCTTCATAAAAGAAATAGGACCAGAGGCTACTCCACCGGTTGAACGGACCATGCTGTTTTTGGGGCGTAAACGAGAAAAGCTGAAACCAGTCCCGCCACCTGATTTATGGATAATTGCTGCATTTTTAATCGCATCAAAGATTTTTTCCATGGTATCTTCAATTGGTAATACAAAACAAGCACTTAATTGACCAAGATCTCGACCTGCATTCATCAGGGTAGGCGAGTTTGGCATAAACTCGAGGTTAGCCATCATTGTGTAAAACTCTTTCACTAAAGCTTGAGTTTCTTGCTTCCCCTTGCCATATTGAGTCTCTTCTATTTCAGCCACTACACTTGCTACCCTGTATAACATGTCTTCCGCTGTTTCAGCCACTTTCCCATCGACTTGTTTAAGATATCGTTTTTCCAATACTACGCGTGCATTGGGCGTTAAATTAGCCTTTGCCCAGCTTTTTGGTACTTGTCCCTCGAAACCCAACTTGAATCCCCAACTTTCTTTAACTCTTTTAACTCATAGATTTTCTACTTTGTAGTCTTTCGCTTTTCGATAAGATCCTTTAACTCTTCCATAAAACGTTGTATGTCTCGAAACTGACGATAGACGGAAGCAAAACGTATGTAGGCTACTTCATCCAAACTAAATAGCTGTTCTAGCACTGCTTCTCCCACTTCTGCACTCGATACCTCACGCTCGTGGCTATTGCGAAGCATCTTTTCAATTAGATAAGCAACATCCTCAATTTTTTCTCTAGAAACTGGACGTTTTTCACAAGCCCTCAGCATACCCGCCATCATTTTGGAACGCGAAAATTCTTCTCGTAGACCTTCTTTTTTTACCACTACGAGTGGAGAATCTTCAAATTTTTCAAAGGTAGTAAACCGGCGCGAACAGTAATCACATTCCCTGCGCCTACGAACAGTCGTTCCTTCTTCAACCTGCCGCGAGTCAAGAACTTTGGTTTCTACGTTTCCGCAAAAAGGACAATGCACAGGTTTCACCCCACAATATGTAGTATGTTTTTTATTTAACCACACTATATGTAGTGTTGTCAACTCTCAATTTTGGCATTTAGGCTCGTCCATTCTCTTTTACGCGACTTAATGTTCATGATCTCTTTTCAAATACTAGGTATAGCCTAATACTAGAAGAACCGTTGGGCAAACGGGAATAGCTTGGTAATAATATCGGCATAAGTCGGTACGTCCCCAAGAAGCCCCCACCTCTTAGGTGGTGGGAGTATGTCACTTGTCAATCTGTCAACGTTTCTATTACTCATTAATTAAACTAGAAAAGGGCAGACTAAGCATTGTAATTTCTCATAATGTATATCTGAAGAAGGAAGTGACATAATGGTGATTAAAAAATTCCCCCATGAAAAAGATCCTAATCCCAATACTAAACCTATCCCATCTCGTCCAGAAGATCAACCTAGTATGGATTCAAGAGATGTCCATGGTCTTTCAAAAGAAGAAGCCTTACGTTCAAAGAAATAATAAGTCCCTAAAGAAAACTTGCTTCAGGTGGAGAGTTATCACTCCATCTGAAGTTTAGCTGAAGTTATCCTAGGGCTTAACACCACACTAAGAAGCGGGAGCCTTAGTGACGGTTAGCCATTAGATAAAAGAAGACATCACTTCATACTACTTTGAAGTAATGTCTTCTTTTACTATCGGAGTTACATAGGTTAAGCTGTCACTGTTGTCTCAGAGGATACGGCCACCTGTGCAGCAGTTGCAGAACTTTCAAGTCCTTTGGCCTTTTCCTTTTCCTCCTCTACTAAGTGTCGGCGTAATACTTTACCAATGGCTGTTTTGGGCAAGGACTCACGGAATTCAACTTTCTTAGGAATCTTAAATGCCGCGAGCTTCCCTTGACAAAAGGCAATGATTTCTTCTTCTGTCGTACTGATGCCTTCTTTTTGAACGATGTATGCTTTCACCATTTCCCCCCAATATGGATCAGAAATTCCAGCACACACCGCCTCTCTTACAGAAGGATGTGTATACAAGACCTCTTCAACATCGCGTGGGTAGACATTATATCCTCCCGTAATGATCATATCCTTTTTCCGATCAACAATATAGAAAAACCCCTCCTCATCCCTATAGGCAATATCGCCCGTATATAGCCAGCCATCTTTCAGCGTAGCTGCAGTCTCAACAGGTCTTTGCCAATAGCCTAACATGACCTGATCTCCTTTAACTACTAATTCACCGATTTCTCCCGGTTGTTGCTCTTGTTCTCCTGTCTCCAAATCCATGATTTTGGCATCCGTATTGGGCGCTGGAACTCCGATTGAACCCACACGGGCATGGAATATTGGATTTAAATGAGTCGCTGGCGATGCTTCTGATAAACCGTAGGCTTCGACCAATCTTCCCCCTGTTAATTCCCCAAATCGGAGCGCTACTTCCTTGGGAAGCGGGGCTGATCCACTTAAACAACAACGAATCGAAGAAACTTTATAATCCATAATTCTAGGGTGATTTATAACTGCAACATACATGGTCGGCGCTCCCGGAAAGAAAGTAGGCTGATAATCGTTAATATGTTGAAGTACCGCATCGATATCAAATTTCGGCAAAATAATCATGGCTCCTCCGGAAATGATCGCTAAGTTCATACAAGCTGTCAAGGCATATATGTGAAATAGGGGTAATACTGTTAAGACTCTTTCTTCGCCCTCCCTACCCAATATCCAATTCCAAGCCTGCATAGCGTTGGCAACAAGATTAGAATGAGTTAGCATAACCCCTTTCGCTACTCCAGTCGTCCCACCTGTGTACTGCAAAACAGCAAGCTCGTCCGATTTGCCTTCTAACGGTGGAGACTCAACTCTATCCAAGTTCGTATCAGCAATAATGTCATCAATATCTAGAAATACAGGATTATCTACCAAACCTAACCCTTTTAACCCTGAAAATGAACTTGTCCCGTCTAAAGCAATTATATTTAGACCTACTTCAGCTTGGATCGCCATGATCCTTGGCAAAAGCTGTGGAATTGAAACAATCCCCATGGCCCCAGCGTCTTGTAAAAGTGCTTTTAATTCGCTTTCCACATAAAGGGGGTTCGTCTGGACCACTACCGCCCCAATTCTTTGGATAGCAAAGAACGCGATAACCCAGTTTGCACTATTGGGCATATAGATCGAGATACGATCCCCTCTTTTTACTCCTTTTTGAGTTAACACTTTAGCCAAGCGTTCAATTTGAATATTCATCTTACTGTACGAGGTTGTCTTCCCAGCAAAAATCAGCGCTGGGTTATTAGGATATTTCTGTTGGGTCACTCTAAACATTTCTAATAGAGTGTGCTCTGGAATCTCAAGATTTTTCGGAATATTATCCTCGTAAAATTCATACCAACTTCTTTCAAGCAAAGCTTCAGCCATTGTTGTATCCTCCTCTTTGTTTTGAATGTTCGTTCATACGCTTTTACATATATTAGCATACCTAAATCCTAATTAAAATGCATTTATTGAATTTTCTATATATAAATACTATTTAGTATAGTTAATATTTTAAGATTGGCTTTTTCCGCTAACAAAAAAAACTACCTCTAAGTAAGAGATAGTTTTTCGTTTGTTGCCAGGCGATGCTGAAATTAATTTTCGCTAAATGCTGTATTTTATTGTTGCCACACTGCGACTCATAACGCACACTCCTGCAGTGTGGATCCCGAACGGGTGGAACCCCGGTGCCTCATCTAATTAGTACATAATAACTAACACAAAAATGACTACCTCGTTAGAGATAGTCATTTTGCTTG
>NZ_JYNH01000216.1 GCF_000960765.1 Desulfosporosinus sp. I2
TAATAACTACTTGTAAATTTGTTCGCACAGTAGTAAGTCCTGCATCACATACTGTTCTCAATAACTGCGCCATTTCTTCAAATATGCCATTTCGCGTTTTCTTATTTGACAGCAATTCCCCATCAAGGACAGCGATAATATAGTCTGCAGATTTAATAAAGTCAAAATCTCTTTGCATTGTTTCAATATCCGCTATATGACTTTCAAAATCTTCCCCTGATAAATCTGCAAACAGATAATTTTGATACCTATCTGTTTTATGATTCCAAACCTTTAAGTGTAAAAAAGTTTCTTGAACTCCACGGCTTGTCCTAGGCGTCATAGATTTTATTTGTTTTGATTTCGTCCTAGTATAAAAGGCTCTTTGTTCATAACCCTGTATTGTTTTTGAGCCTGCAAAATAATAATCACCAACTTCACCATTTTGAAACATCTGATATAGTGTTGTTTCAATAGTAGTTTTTCCGCATGCTGATGGCCCAACTAGCACAATAATTTTGGTGTCTTCTGATGCTGTTATTTCATAGGTTTCTATTAAAGTAAGCGCCCTGCCTGATGGTAAGCGAACTGAATCTTTCTTTTCGCTATTACTAAGTCCCTCATCGGTTACACCTTCAATACTCGTATTTATCTCTAATTCATCATTTATCAGTATATCAATATCTTTATCACTCTCAATTATTGGCTTAATATCCATGCTTATTCCTCTCTGTTAATATATTTGACTAATAAGCACTCTAAATACATTTGATATGCCCAAGTCAACGGATCACTTATCATTTCTTCGGCATCAATTCCTATTGCTTTCTGATATGCATGCTTCCAAACTTTTGGCTCATTTGTCTCTAACGCTTTTGAAACAGATAATAATATGGGGGTATTTTCTCCGTTATTGATTATATTGTAATCATCAAGTAATAGTTCTTTCCAGCTTTCATCTAATGAATCTACCATTTCTACCAATGAGATATTCTTTTTATCTGCTTTGCAGTGTCCTAACATTTTCTTTAAAAAAGCTTTTGCTGGATATGGGCCAGGAATTTGTTCAACTAAATCAGCTAATTCCTTACCAAGAATTAGTGCAGTTTCACTACGCTTAATACTACCATTTAATGGTTTGTCCAAATCGTTACTCCACTCTCCAAACAGCCAAGATAGTATATTAGAGTCCTCTTTAAAAATAATTAATGACTTAGATAGCTCATTTTGATTATTTACTAGAGCGTTGAAATTAGCTGCTATATTTGAAAGAACTTTTGAAAATTCCACAATATTTTGGGGATTCCATGCCCCTAATTCCAAAGATTTCTTTAATTCGGTTATTTCAGTATTAGATATTGTGCGCATCCTTTGCTCAGTTTCCAAATCTCTTATTTCAGCAGTTATGTCCTTTAATTTTTTAGATACTATTGCTTGAACATCTGGAATAATGGCATCTTGCTTAAATAGTGCAATACACATAGTTGCAAGAACAATCTTAGTTACGTGTATTTCTTTCTCCATCAACTCAATTATTGTTACACCTGCAAGGAGAGATATTTCACGTTCATTTTTACTTTGAAACGTCAAATCTTTAGCATATAAATCAATAAATTGCTTTTTGAATGACGCATCCGTTGGTAATCCAAAAAACATCTTAACTAATTCCAAGATATTTATTTCTTCAATTTCACAATATTCTTGTACACTTTCCCACCTGCTTTTCAATTGCTCATTTGATGGGTCTACGCAAACAATTCTATACCATTCACAAAAGTTTTCTCGCATAGTTTTTCTCCTTTTACCACTATCATTTATTTATTTCGTCCCATAATTCGCGCATTTGGTTATGTAGTTCAGCTTTATCAATAATTTTAGATATTATATTAGAATAACGCTTTCCCCTATCATCGTCATCTAGTAAATTAAGTCCAACTAAAATCTCTGTCTGCCTTATGTATGACAAATCAAAGAATTTATATATTAAATCACGCAGATTTTTTTCATCTCCGTCAACTTTTTGCCCTTCTACACCTAGCTTTCTTATTTCATTATGTGTTTCATTTAAACACTTATCCGACAAATCCTTTTCTCTTTTTTCGTCAATTGGCAATATATGCTCAATGAAATTTTCATAACCACAAAACTCTGCGTCTGGAATAAATCTGTCTCTAGTTTCGTCTAGTATTCGGGGATAAATCACTACTTTTATTACTCTTTTTTTATTTATCACTAAGCATTCTATAGTTATCCAATTATATCGCGGATTCCAATCATCACCCCTAACTGGATGTGTTGCTCCAGAAGTAATAGTTATATTATCCTTTGTTAACAAAATTGATTGTTTATGCTTATGGCCATATAACTGGATGTCAGCTCTTCTATTTATTTTTTCTTGAATATCTAAAATGAATTTCCAATAATCTGGCGGATGATGGCACAATGTCATAACGACTGTATTCTGTTCCCTTTTTGGGATCTGTGCTTGTCCAATATACATAAGTCTATTATCATTTTGGTCCTTGTGATCATCAACATTAGATATAAAACACGAATTCATTCCGTGTATCTTAAGGTTCATATTATTATCTAGGTTAAAGTAATGGACCCAATTAACCATATCCGCATGTGTATTGCACACAAACATACTCGCAAATTCATTATACTCTTGAGTCGTTTTAAACAGAAGATCATTATAACAACCATCATTTATCTTGCGTTCAAAGATTCTATCAATTTCATCCAATGACCCTATACAATCTAATTTGCACTGGGATTCATATACTGCGGGACTATTTTTGGGTACATTTTGATCAACATCATGATTCCCAGGCACACAATACACTGAACTTTTATTTATTCTAAATATGTTTGTTATTTCTTCTAAGAATTCTTTGGCCTTTTCGTACTCTTTCTTGTTCCCGGAAAATGCTATATCACCACTTACTAGTACCCCATCTGCTTTTTCTAAACTTGTTTTCGCATTTATTTCTATATCTGTAAGAATTGCATTTCTTAAATCTTGATCAATATCTGCAGGATTTCCACTGGTCTTTACAAAGTGAATATCTGATAAATGTATAAAAGAAATCTTTGTCATCCGAGCATCCTCTTTCCCGAAATACTACAATAAATTGCGACTTCCCATTTAGACCCCCATGTGGCACTCCGTGCCACACCCGTGGGACGTGACAAACTAAATCAACAATCCATTCTGAGTCTTTAACATCGGTTTTACGTCCAGGTACAGTTTAATATGTTGTGCATTTACAACTAAAGTAGGAATTCCCTCCATTTTTAAAAGATTGTAGACTGGCTTCAAGTATGATCCGGTTGCCTCCATAACGGCAGTTTTATTCCCAAGGGGAGCAGCGCAAACTCAAAGAACTTGTTCGTTATCGCAAAAGTATGGTTGCGGGGCGCGCCAGAGAGTTGAACTGCATCCAAAAGGTGCTTGAAGGCGCAAATATCAAGTTAGGGTGTTGCCAGCGACATCGATGGTAAATCATCCCGTCGAATGCTTGGTATACTCATTGCTGGCTGTACTTACGTTCTAGCTATGGCAGATAAAGCGCTCAGACAAATGCGTAAGAAAATACCTCGAATTGAAGAAGCACTTCATGTTGTATGGGTGATCATCAAAGGACAATGTTACAGCATATTGATATTCTTGAAGAACAAGTCCTTTCGCTCGATCAAGAAATCCAAGAAAGAATGAAACCTGTAAAAAATCAAGTGTCTCTTGTCGACTCTATTCCCGGAGTTGCGGAACGTGCGCGCAAGTGATCATTGCCGAAATTGATATCAATATGAATCAATTCCCATCGGAGTCATAACTCGCTTCATGGGCTGACGTTTGCCCCGACAACAACGAGAGTGCAGGCAAACGCAAAAACGGTAAAACCCGTAAAGGGAGCGACATGCTTAAGGACTACACTGATGGAATGTGCTAAGGTCGCGGGGCATCTGAAGAACCCCTATTTCAGTGCCCAATAAACTAGGATTGCCGCAAGACGCGGCAATAACCGTGCTACTGTAGCCGTTGCTCATGCCATCCTCAAAGCTGCGTACCACATGCTCAAAAGTAACACACCATACAAAGAACTAGGACCGGATTACTTTGATCACCGCCGGAAAGCGGAGATCGTTAAGAAATCCGTAAAGAGACTTGAAACATTCGCACTTACCGTTACTATTGAACAGAGCGCTAACTCCAGTACAGCTTAGTGGCTAATTAAATATTCAAAGGCCTAATTTATGATTGCTCAAGCATTTGCATTTTACTTGAGTATAGTTGAATTTTTTTTATTTTTATGGCCCTAGTACTCTGTTTTCAGGATAGACATTTGGTTAAATGAACCTTCGCATTAAAATCGATCCAACGTCAGCTACCATTACTCATCATTATTCAACACAATCCAATATATTCCTGCTTTCTATCGAAAATATTAGATTATGAAGAATAAGGCTGAAAGCACAAAATGCCCCCATCCTTATTCTTTGGATATTTCTTTTCTACCTATTAGGTTTTTCTTAGATTCAAAATAGTGTGTACTTCTGACCACTGCGGATTTGCGACGTCGGGTTACTACATACATATCTTCTCCGATGTTGCAAACTCTCTGTTCGTATTATAGGTTCATAACCAGTTCGATCTGGGTATGGGCCTTTTTTCTTTTGTATTCCTTTATACTGAAGAAAACTGGGTAAAGAACGTACACTCTATTGGGACTTGATCCCGTCGAATAAACTGTTCATGCCCTCTTTGACGCTAATACCTTGATTGAGCTGGTTGGGCTTCGAGCCCGTATCACAACGCGAACCTAAGGCTGGTTGTTGAGAACGGTACCCAGATTTGAGGAGGTTTTTCATGATTGATGTTCCTGTATTAAGTATTGATGTTTCTAAGTCCAAGAGCGTGGCCGCCCTCTTTAAAAGCTATCATGAGTCTGTTAATAAACCTTTTCCTTTTTATCATACCCCTAAGGATATGTCTCGTTTAAAGGATCGCTTATGCCAATTAGAACTCGAAACCGGTAAGAAACCTCATATTATGTTAGAGGCTACTGGGAACTACTCCAAACCTATTTCAGCTTACTTTGAAGAGGCTGGTTATCATGTCCCAAAACATCAACCCCACACAGATTTCGTGAATACTCCGTTTAGCGAAGTATCCGCTAGTAAAAAATACTTGCAAATACGGCTTCGGAGAATAACATGCAGTAAGATAATTATAATAACGTAATTGGGTAAAAATAATAATTAACAAATATTTGGTGGTGATATAGATTAGAACTTATATTGATGATAAACTTAACACAATAATTCAAAGTTGGGGTGATATTGTGTTAAAAAATCCCTATACTCCAGGAGCAGGGACTCCTCCTTCATTTTTAGCTGGGAGAGATAAAACAATTGAAGATGCAATTAATTCAATTAAAGAAA
>NZ_JYNH01000217.1 GCF_000960765.1 Desulfosporosinus sp. I2
GTCCTACATTTTTAAGAACGGGGTCTACTCGCATCACCGGATTAAAATGCGTTCCTGTAGCTCTTCGGGGATCCCCTTTGATAACCTTGCCGTCCACGGTAATATCGCGAGATCCATAAGCAAAGTGCCCAAAGCTTACGTGGAAAGCTACGGTTCCAGGGCGTATCCCTTGGACCAATTTCACTTGTGCGACCATCTGAATTTCGCCTTGAGGTCCAAGCCTCCAGACTCCATCTGGGTTCGTTGCCGATAGAAGACGAACTTTATCCCCATCTTTGATTCCCAGCTTTTCCCCATCGACTGCATTCATCATTATGCTGTTTTCCTTCTCCAACGCTAACAACCAATAGTTCCCAGCAGTTCTAGACTTGGTATGATGAATGGGGCGATAGGTAATCAAGCTAAACGGAAAACCATCTTTTTCATCGGTCAGTAATTTACCAGTGCAGTCCGCTGGGCCGGCTACATAAGCTGCATGAGGAATAAAACTCTTACCCGTCATGGTATTTTTGGTCTTGGCGGTCTTCTCCTGGTAAATATTAATAAGTGCTCCATACTTGTTTTTTAGTTTTTCTCCATCAAAGGTGTCCGAATCATCCTGGAAGCGTCCACCTCGGTTTAGAACATAGACAACCTTTTTCCAGTTAGCAGCCCCACATGCTTCTTTCCAACGCTGAGGATCAAAGATCGATTTGGGAAGATGCTTCCGAGCAGCTAGGAAAATCTTCTCTTCCTCCTCATTAGCCTCTGGGACTGGTTTTCCATCCGTCGCTACGTTAGCGACTTGTTTCAAGTAGAGGTGATCTGGATGGGTTAGGGGAACTCCTTTTTCAAAACCATCTGGACCAAAGCCGGGCAAATTCATCTTCTCGGCGAGGCCTAGAAGAAAGCTCTCAAAACTCATCGGCATTTCCTGTCCATAGACTTTCGCATTATCTGTAAGCGGTGGCGCAGCAGGCTGACGAATCGGTTGGGTTTTATGCGGAATGCTCGGATGGCCCCCTTGGAATTCCCATCGTTCCAGATACGTGAGATCTGGAATAATATAATCAGCAAAGGTCGAAGTCTCGCCTACAGTAATATCAAACGTTACAAACAACGGGACTTTCTTAACATCCGTAATAATATCAACCAAAGGACCCGCTGCTGGCAACGTGTAAATGGGTGACCCCATATAAAGGAACAACGCTTTGCAGGGATATGGGTAAGCATCTCCCATAGAAGGAAGAACCTCCTGGTAGACATCACTCGCTAAGGGGAACCAAGGCCGTTTCGCTGGATACCCGCTAAAGATGGTCGTATCTTCGTATTTCACATTGTGCCGGATACAAGAGATCCCGAAGTCTGGCAATTTGCCCGGTTGGTTTCCAATGTTATAGACCTGTCCTTCTTTTGCACCGGCAGGACTGTAGTCGGATTTTTTAATAAATCCTCCCTTATAGTCAAAATTTCCATTCAAAACATTGAGCGTAAACCAGGCAAAGTTATTATAGAAGCCATTCGTATGCTGGGAAGGTCCACGATGGATATCGACCACCGCTTTTTTGCCATGGCTCGTAAATTCCTTAGCCAAAGTTTCAATGTCCTCAGCTACTACCCCTGCTAGCTCCGCCCATTCTGCAATGGTTTTTCGGCTGGCTTCCTCTTTCAGAATCACCAAAGCGCTCTTAACTTTAATCCCATTGATTTCAGTGTCTACGAGCAAATCTCCAGTTACCGCTTCGGTCTCACTATTGGGATCAAACATAACCGGTTTGCCGTCTTTAAAGACTACGAACAGTTCATCTTCATACTCCAGGCCCTCTTTGGTGGTCTTCTTAACTTTAGCACCACCGATTTCATGCGCTCGTAAAAATGCACCAGGTTTTCCGTTTTCAATCTTTACAAGCCAAGCACCATTGGACCAAGTTGGTTCTCCAGCCGCTTTAGCAGCTGCCTTATTAGCACACGCTAGAAATTTAGCATCATAGCGTTGGTTTTCGATGATCCAGCGAATCATTCCCATAGCAATTCCGGCATCTTCACCTGGTTTAGCCGGCAACCATTTCCACGCTTTAGTGGCAAGTTTCGAGAAACGTGGATCAATACAGGCAAACTTGAGACGCCCGGACGAAAGACCGTCGATAATACGGGAAGTCTGAAGTGGCGGTCCATAATTTGCTTCAAAATGGTTTGCTCCAACAAACAGAATAAATTCCGCCCCGGTATACTCTCCCTGCCAGTAGAATTTGCTTCCCCCTGTCCAGGACATCGCATTCTTTGCTGCATCATATTGCCATTGTTCACTCATTGCCTTACCTGTGAAGTAAAGAGAACCTTGGCATACCGTTGTATGACCGTGGGCATTGGTGGATCCCATACCTCCGATGGCAAAACGTTTGAGTAAATCCCCACGTCCATCCTTTAAACGTCCCCAATTGAAAACAAATTGGTTATTCTTCGGCCCGAAATCCGGATGTTCAGGATCAATTAATTTATCCAAGTGCTCTTTGAATTTATCCTTAAACGCATTCACGTGCTGTTTCTTCTTATCCTTGTCTTTCTCAGCGAGGATTTTCTTGATCTCCTCGGACATCTCTTTTCCAAGTTTGGCATCTTTCACCGCGCGTATCTGATTGAGGCCCTCCACTATGCGGTCTTCCTCTCCTGGTACATTAGCAAAGAGCTTGCCTCCGTTGGCAATCTCCTCTAAGGCTTGTTCAAAAGGAATGCCAACCCATTTGTTTTCTCCCCGCTTGCCAACCCGTTTCAGCACTTTGCGGATCCGGTAAGGATCATAGTAAGCCTGGAGTCCTGCCTGCCCTTTCGGACAGATGGCCGCATCCACTTTGCTAATCGTTGCTTTGTAATCCGATTTGTACGGTAAATGAGGATAGAGGTTCCATGGAGAATAAGGACTTCCTTCAATTTTCAGAGGCATCCCCTCTCCGGATTTTACTTTAATAGGACAGCCTGTATTACACTGTAAGCAAGAAGATGTAATTATAGTTTCTGGATTGTTAAATCCGTACTCCTGAGCATCCGTACCAGCATAGGCTCTCTTCTGCATGTCAAGAAATAAGGGGCTTCCTCCAACAAATGCTGCGCCAGTAGCGACTGTTGCTCCAGCTAAGAATGTTCTACGACTAATCTTCTTTTTATTAAGAATTTGATTTAACCCGTCGGTTTCTTTCTTACTCATCGTTTCTACCTCCTTTTCTTAAACGTTCATTGATCTATTCGATTTTGTTGAACCCTTAGTTTGGTCAGCCAAGACTTTGGGAATCAACCAAGAAATTGCCAAAACAACAGCGGCCAGGAGTCCAACTGCAACCAACCATTCTACCATCGACGGGCTATAACTAAGACTCAATCTAGAATCTTGAAACGCCTCCGGCAATCCGCTTAAATCCGGCTGAGTGAACGCAGCTGTAACAAACGTGACTTTATAGGTCAATATTCCCACTAACGACAGAAGCGCTCCAAGAAGTGCCGTTGCTGGCTTGGTTAAAAGATAAATAGCTACTACGCCCCCAAGCCCCGCAAACAAGACCCAGAATCTCCAGTCTGTCATTTGGGCCATGGCTTCCGGCAGATGCGTTTCTAAGGCAAGATGTCCTACTTCGACCACGAGATGCAAGACTATGGCATACATCAATAATTTGCGTAGTCCGTTTCCAGCTTGCTGAAGCAAATCAGATGCCAACAGGGCAGCTACTCCGTAGATCAAAGCTCCCCCTGCCACAATCGCTGACGTGACGAAGGCGAAGGCGCTACCCCAGGAATTCCACAGAGGACGGGCAATCATATCCCCAAAAAACAAAGTTTCAGCTCCGAGAAATAAGATCGATAAAGCAAGACCCAAATAGACTAAGGGTGAGCGTACACTTGAAATTCCTTTAAACACAATAAATGCCACAGTGAGGATAAACAGTGCATACCCCCACGACGCCCATGCTAACGGAGACATAAACGACGGAGAAAAGAAGATGCTAATTCCCTTCATAGGTTTTCCCAGATCTAGCGCAATAAAAGCCAGTGCCCCAATCAGAGAGATCGCCGCAGAACCAAAACCCAATTTAATCCAACGCACTGAATTATTCTTATATCCCAACAAGAAGCCAAACCACGTAGCTCCTGCAGCAGCAGCGACAAGGAAAATATATAGGCTGACCCATAGTCCCCAGGGGACGTAACTGCCGTAATTGACGACCGAATCTCCCCAGATAAACGCTTTGCCAACCGCAGAACCGCTACCAATCAAGGCTAATAAACCCAAAACCCATTGACTCAGTTTATTCATGCACATTCACCCCCTATAGATAATAGACTTGAGGCCCTGTCCCCAAGTTTTCTTTTAAACGAGTAGGTTTTCCAGAACTTAGCACCTTGTTGATGAGGCTATTCTTGTCATTGAGGTCACCAAAATATGTGGCACGCCCTATGCAAGTTGACACACAAACAGGTAACATTCCTACTTGTATACGGCTTGTACAAAAATGGCATTTGCGTGCACTTCCCATGACAGGTGAGCCATGTCCAGTTCTTGAATACTTCTTCCCATATTCATAAAACGTCGAAGTTTCATAGGGCTGTATTTGCGGGGTACCTTTAGTATAGTAACTTCCTGTGTCAAATGTCCGAGCCCCATAAGGGCAATTAGCTAAACATGAACGGCATCCGATACATTTTTCGTAGTTGATCTCTACAATTCCGTCTTTCCTCTTGAATGTAGCTCCTACTGGACAAACCTTGACACAGGGAGGGTTTTCACACTGCATACAGGGACGGGGTAAAAAGGAACGTTTGACCTTTGGGAAATCCCCTGTCTCTTCCTCCATAACTGGCCGGTATACCACTCCGGGTGGAAGTTTGTATTCTGAAACACAACCGATGGTACAGGCATGGCACCCTACACATTTGCGCGTATCGATTAACATGCCCCACTTAACGGACTCAGCTGGCCGAGCCAACGCGGCTTCTACCTCTTTCTGCATCGTAACGATAATATCATCTTGAGCCATGGTCTTCCTCCTTGCTAATAAATTTTAAACTATGTGATTACTTTCATTATTGCATATAATGGTTTATATAATAATCAGTAAAAACCCTGAAAATCTATCAGGGTTTTTGCGAAGGGGGAAAATGTAAAACCCCAATACCTTTTCAAGCACCTAATTGCTTTTAAGGTATTGGGGGCACAAACTTATATGAACTTTAATAGTTTGTCATCAAATATAGCCTTCTTGCATAGCATAGCGAACGAGTTCCGAACGTCTTTCGCA
>NZ_JYNH01000218.1 GCF_000960765.1 Desulfosporosinus sp. I2
CCCCGTTCGAAACTGATCCTTCATAGCTCAATTCTTGATTATGCATCAGCCCTAAACAAACTGCTTGTAGAGTATTCCCCCTAAACTTCTTCTCCTTTCCAAAAAAGTACATTACCTATGCTTCCTTCGCCCGTCGGGTAGTTCGTTTTCGTGGGGTCAATGAGGACTTCGGTTTATCGATAGGTTTGTCGATAGGCTTGTCTATTGACTCATCTGGCGGTTTTTCCATTGTTTTATCGAGGGACTTATCAAGGCTTCGTTCGGGACTCGCTGCTTTACCCTTTGAAGCTCGTTTAACGGGTTTAACCGCTTCAGCTACTTCTTCTTGATCAGCCTTTAATTGCCCTTTTTCATTCTCCGTCAAAGCAATACTTGCTCGCAGAGCCTCCATCAGATCAATTACTTTTCCGCCTTTGACAGGAGGTTCTACTTGATAGGTTTCTCCCGCTACCTTGCTTTCAATCAGCTGTACCATTTGCTCATGCAATTCATCACGATATTTCTCAGGTTCAAACGGTCGAGCTAAGTTATCAATCAACTGACGAGCCATAGTCAATTCTGTGTCCGTCGGAACCACTCGATCCCAAACCACATCCATGTGGCGGATTTCCTTCGGATAATACATAGTTTCCATAACGAGCCCCTTTTCAAAAACGCGCAAACAAGCCAAGTGCTGCTTCGAGCGCATCGTAACACGAGCCAAAGCCACTTTACCACTCTCTTCCATCGCCAGACAAAGTAAACGATAGGCTTTCATGGCCGTTTCTTCAGGAGATAGATAATAAGATTTTTGATAGTAGATTGGATCAATCTCGGGCAAATTAATAAAATCGAGAATATCAATGGATCGACTCATCGGTTGTTCCAAAGCAACCAAGTCGTCCTCGTTTAAAACCACATAACGATCTTTTTCATACTCAAATCCCTTCACTAAGTCAGCCGTTTCAACCTCCATATCGCAAGTAGGACATTTTTTGATCGACCTAATCCTGTGGTTGCACTCTCTATGAAGAAAATTAAACTTAAACTCTTGAGACTCTGTGGCCGCGTGCATTTTCACCGGAACATTCACTAAGCCGAAACTGATGGATCCTTTCCACAACGTATGCATTTAACACACCTCCCCGAGTTAGTGTGAACAGCAAAGGATGTATTAATGCAATAAAAAAACTTCGTCTTGTTATAGACAAAGTTTATCACTCAAATTCAATACTTAAATATATTTCACTTCACAACCCTAAGATGAGCCGTCTCCATTTGAAGTTCTCCCAGTTTGGTACCTAAACTCAATAGTTCGTCCGTCAGGGCAAAATTTGACCCTAAAGCATAGGTCAATCGAGCCTGGTGTTGGTTTCAGTGCTTTTAGTTCAAATTCCTTGCCTTCCTCATGCAAATTTAGTTTTTGTTCCCCAAACACTAAAGCCTTACGCCCTTCCCTAAACGTCACAATCTCCATGCCTAACACCTTCGAATAGAATTCACAGGTTAATTCTATATCTTTAACCGTCAGGACCAAATGATCAATCCTATTAACATTCACACTCCCACTTCTCCCCTACAACATCCCCTTAATACGTTTAAAAGCAAAAACAGTTATACTGGCTAACACTGCAAAGTCCTCCGTCGGTAGAATGGAAGGTGCAGAGGCATCAAAGAGGATATTACCGGACGCTGGGAATTCATCATCCGCTCTCCAAAGAATAAAGGTCACTGGAATACGAGGGAAAACCCTAAATGTTACTGCTACATCTCCAAGCCCAACAGATTGACCTCCTACTTGGCTCGCTACTTTAAGGAGGCTATCTGGATCAGGACCAAAGGTTCTGACCAAAGGATCAATGGCCCGACCGGTAAATGGTTTAATATAAATAGCGCCACCCGGTAATTCTTTATAGGAAATGAGCGTCCCCACTTCTATACTTTCACTAATACTTGTTACGTAATGGAGAATCAATATTTGTGTAGCAATTGGCAATTCTCCGTCTGAAGCCTGTATAGGCAAGAAATTCCCACCGGGATAGTCTAGCTTGAAATGCTGTCCTACAAATTCAAAAACGAGGGCGTTATTCTCTATTGAATAGCCTGAATAACGCGCCATATCCTCTAAAGAACAAGCGCGAAACTTTGCAAGTGCCACCTCATGAGCCGCAGAATAATTCATAATCAACCTCCTACTCGACTTCTTGTTATGTGCTTTGACTAGCAAATTTTGTTTTGTATCCTAACCAAGATCTCGATAAATTTGTTGTAATAACTGCGCATCCTCTTCAAGGTTCGGACTTTCGCAGATAGCCAATCCTTCTACCCCAAAAGAATGACAAGCCTTCATTAACTCATCAAAACGCAAGTCCGATTCCTTTAAGACAAGGTGGCGTTTCTCACCCTTCAATCCATATTCAATTCCCGAAATATGAAAGTGTACATTTTTTACCCAGCGGTCGCCTAGTGCCTCTGCCGTTTCATCTAAAATTCCACAAAACTCATCATAGGAATTCAATCGCCCATTGGTCCGGGCATGAAGATGGCTAAAGTCAATACACGGCAAGACCCCAGGAACCTCTTGGGCTATTCGAATTGTTTCTGTTAGATCTCCAAATTGAGTCCCTTTTCCAGTCGTTTCCGGACGAAGAATAACTTCATACCCCTCCTTATCAAGGGTCTCTCGTATAATGGAAAGTTCTCTGACCACACGCCCTAAGACCACCTCTGAGGTATCCTCATGATTAAATGCAGGATGAAAAATAACGCTTCTTACACCGAGAATTTGTGAAATTCGAGAGGTATGTATAATACGCTCCCTGCTCGCAGTAATTTTCTCAGGCTCACGGGAGTTTAGATTAATATAGTAAGGGGCATGACAACTTAAGGCGATCCCTTCCTCTATGGCTACTGAACCAACTTTTTTTGCCTTCTCTTCCCCCATTCGCACTCCTTGAACGAATTCTAATTCTAAGGCACCGAGCTTTAATTCCCGAATACGGCGAACACCCCCTTCACTGGATCGATCCATTGAGGAAAGTGGGACACCGGCGGTTCCAAACAATAATGGCAAAAGAGTTCACCTCATTGTATTTTTCTCACATTATATCGTCTTTCATATAGAAAGCCAATCAACTTAATCGTTCAACATTTTTCTTATTTCCTTAGTTTCCAATAGAATTTTTGTTTTCAATTACATACCGTTCCCTAAAAAAAGATATACTAGTATCACTTTCATCAATCAAACAGTGTTGTTGAAAGAAACTGTCCAATTTGAAAGGAGGATTCCTATATGTCAAGACGACGTAATAGCATCATGTCTAGCCAATTAAAAGAACAGATCGCTCAAGAGTTAGGTTTTGCTGGAACCCTTCACCAAGAGGGATTTGGAGGAGTTTCTTCAAGAAACTGTGGTAACATGGTGAAAATGGCTATTGAACTGGCAGAACGTAATCTACCAGGGAATAACATGACGTAATTAACACAGTTTGAATTAGTATTCAGGGTTAATATTTGAGCCGAGCATTGATTATGCTCGGCTCTAACAATTAGTGAAAATCAACTTCTATATAACGTGCTGCTGGATGATCATCTTTTAAAAAACTAAGGTTTAAAATCCCATTCCGATAACTTGCATGAGAGCCATCGGTTTTGACGAGAGCCGGGAGAGTTAATACTCGAGAGAACTTCCCGAAATATCGTTCAGAGTGCCGTTGTACACTTTCATTCTCCTCTTCGTGAAAGATTTTTCGAATTTCGCCTTGAATCATTAAGCGATTTTCGTCTAGCGTAATCGTAAGATCTTCAGGTTTTTCAATTCCAGGAATTTCTGCCGTTACGATGACCTCTTTCTTAGTTTCTTCTATATCAATACGATACAAGCCATCTGTAAGATTTTCCTTTCCTCGTTTAATAAACCGATCCATCTCATCCCAAAAAGGATCTAACGTACGGTAAGGTTCATTAGAAATTTGTGTCATTTTTTCATCCCCTCTGCATTAGTTTAGCAACTCCAATTCTCTTAGCAGTTCCAAGAGTTCAATCCTTAGGATGCGCTATTTCAAAAGGGTTTATCCTTGAAGTAAATATTCTTGAAATTTCAGGGTCGAACTGTGTACCAGCATTTTTTTCGATTTCTTTTAAGGCTTCTTCTTCAGTTAACGAATGTCTGTAGGGTCGTTCGCTTATCATTGCATCATAAGCATCAGCTAGTGCGATGATTCTTGAAACTTTTGGAATTGCTTCACCTTTTAACCCTTTTGGATAACCTTTACCATCCCATCGTTCATGATGTGCTAATATGCATTCTGCTAATTCCAACATTTCATAGGACGAACTCAGTATTCTATAGCCAATATCAGGATGCTTCCTTATCTGTTCCCACTCATTTTGTGTAAGTTTTCCAGGTTTATTGAGTATCCCTTCTTCAATGGCAATTTTACCAATATCATGAAGCAAACCTACCAATTTTAGCTGACTTACTTCAATCTCTGACAAGCCGATCGCTCTTCCAATATCCTGACATAACTGACTCACTCTTTTAGAGTGTTGTTCTTCTCTTGGGTTTTTTTCGTGTAAGGTATTGATGATCGTGTTTATTGTATTGCCCCTCATGCCTTCATTTTCAATAACCTTATGTTTATACATGGCATCCTCAGCACTCTTTAGAACCTTGAGGATATCCTCATCCGTTTCTCTCTTAGTCTCCCATCCAAAGGAAATGCTGACACGAATGGAGTTAACAAGTACATTTGAATAAAGTTCTTTGGCTCTATTTACAATCTTTTCAGCCTCTTCGGTATTCGTTTTTGGTAGGAGAATGACAAATTCATCTCCCCCCCAGCGAGCGACTATATCATCTATTCTGCACGCACTTTGGATAGCCTTGGCCGCTTTCCGAAGAAGTTCATCCCCTTTATCATGCCCAAAGGCATCATTGACAAGTTTTAGCCCATTAACATCTCCAATAATTATCGAAATAGGAATATTTCGTTCCGTATCCAAACGCTTAATTTCTTCTTCATAGAACCTTCTATTATAAAGACCCGTTAATGGATCGTGATAACTTAGATAAAAATTTTCGTCTTCCTTCTTTTTGCGATCAGTGATATCTCTTAAAATATTGAGATGCACCTTTTTATCTCCTAACAAGGTACCCTGTGAACTTACTTCAACATTTATCGAAGTACCATCCTTAAGATAATGGACAGTTTCATAGATCATTCCTGCAATATCTTTTAATCCCATCTGCTCTATTTTATTAGAGCCCTGGCTAAGCCTT
>NZ_JYNH01000219.1 GCF_000960765.1 Desulfosporosinus sp. I2
TATCAAAATCAATTTTATCATTTACTGCAAATCGTTTTATTAGGGAAATATACGGCTCATTTATAGTATCTTCGCTAATCTGTATCTTTTGGATTAAACGGTCTAAACGGAGTCTTACTGTTGGATATGTAACCCCATAAACAGTAGCAACTTCTTTTAATGAACCAGAAGCAATTAGAAACTTTTTTATAAATCCAACATCTTCATCATCTAAGTTCGCAAACCAATCAGGCATTACGTCTATAGTCATAAATCAAGCCACCTTTAATAAAAATACCATTGTCTTTAATATTATATTTAATTATATTAATAATAACATTTAATATTGCTAAAATCAAGCCTGTAATTGGACTCCATGCAGATGCTACCTTCCACGAATATAATCCACACTATGTAAATTAGCTCGAAAACCCATTTCCTCGTTTTCAGGCATATTGATACAACAACACCGCAAGGCAGATTTGTATTAACGTTATTTGGTGCACTTGCTGAACTTGAAAGAGAAAAATACCATTCAGCGCCAACGTGAAGGCATTGCAGCTGCACGTTTAAAAGGCAAAAAATTGGTAGACTACGACTCGAAACACCCAAAGACTGGGAAAATATTATTACCTTATAGAAAAATGGTGATATTACTGCCGTTGACAGCGGGATACCCATAGTGGACAATGCCGTGAGCCATGTTCTCCCCACTATACCGCCAGTAGCAAGTGTGAATCCATTGCAGATATGCCTAACAGTCTTTCGTATCTGTGGCTTGTTGGCATCGCGTTATGCTGATTTACAGTATAATTTCTATATATACTGCTGAAACGGCGGCTGAATGGTGCGATGCTCATTGATGGTAACATCTATGAAGCCGATAACCTCAAAACGCCATTTGTTCTCGGATTATTCAGACCGATAATCTACATCCCCAAAGGGTTATCTGAGGAAGATAAACGTTATATTGTTCTACACGAGCGGATGTATATCTGGCGCTGCGATCATATTGTGAAGTATTTCGCCTACTTTATCCTCTGCCTGCACTGGTACAATCCATTAGTCTGGGTGGCCTTTCTGCTGATGGTTACGGATATGGAGATGTCTTGCGACGAACGGGTATTGAAAGAAAGAATGTGTTAAACTCTAAAAAACCAGCAGCATGGACTATCATCGATGCATTCGTATTTGTCGTAGTCTTAAGCGTGGGATTTGCTACAAATCGTGCTGATGACACAAAACAGGATTTGTCGATGCTCAATATCGAAAATCTTGCAAAGATTTCCTATCAAATGGATAAATTGCTTGTTTCCCGGTCTCCGGAAAATAACAAAAGCTTTAGTATTTCAGCCCGAGCGGTAGCGGAATATCTAGACAGAGTTAAATGGACTGAAAAGAAAATGGACTCATCGCTTGAACTTTCAGCTGATCTACAAATAGAGTGGAATGAGGATCAGGAACTGCAATTTTATGAAGCGGAACCGCTTCTTGCGATGGTTCGTATGAATGAACAGAGAAGAAATTATACAATAGGCGAAGACGACTATGTAAGAATGCTCTCTCTTATCGGTACAGCATCCGGTCCTCAGAGCAATACATCACAAAACAGCGAGAGTGATCAAGGACTCTCACCAAATGTTTCACAGCAGGAGGTACTGGAACCGACTGCGCCGGAATGGTCTCCGGAGCAGAGCATTGATACCGTTGGTATACCGGAATTGGATTATGCTTCGGATGATATTGTGATTTTTCATGGCTATTTCGGGTTGTTCGTATATGACCTTGATTCACAGCAGATTATTCGCAGCCTGGATTTAAAACCGCTTGACTGTGCGCGATACAGGGTGATAATTACTGCGAGGTTGCAGTCAGCACGGATGGAAATACAGTGCAGCTCCACCGCCTGGGCAGTGAGAACATGTACGTCTATACCGTTTCAGATAATACCCTGCGGGAAACAACATATGAGCGTATAAATATTGTTCGGCTTAATACCAAAGTAGAATATATTATTCCCATGTTCAAAAAGCGCTTTTACCGCCTGTGGCTAGATGCAATTCTACCGAAGTATCCCGCTGTACTTAATTTTCGACGTCGTGTTCAGGAAAGAACGATTGATGAATTTGTCTATCTTGACAAGCTCCAGTTTGATATTGCCAAAGCAAGAATCAAAAAAAAGCTTATTGATGCACTGCCATCATTTTCTAGGGTGACATCAGGAGTAGATGAACTTAATATTCTCAAAAGAGAGTTGGGCAAACAGCGCCGCATAATGCCTATCCGAAAACTATTCCGGGCAATTCCCAACTTGCTTTTGACTCTCAAACCTTGTTTAATGATGTCCCCGCTGTCTGTAAGTTTGTTCCTGGAAGCGGAAAGCTATAATTTTGACACCATCATCTTTGACGAGGCTTCACAGGTCTGTACTGAGAATGCTATCGGTGCTATCTCAAGGGGGAAGCAGGTTATTATCGCGGGAGACAGCAAACAGCTCCCGCCCACGAATTTCTTCAATGCATCCACGTCCGATACCGAATTTGATAACGATGATTCCGATGACGAGTACGATGACACCAATGCTTACGAGTCCATTTTGGATGAGGCTGGATTACTTACAGAGCGCACATTGCTTTGGCATTACCGTAGTAGACACGAGCATTTGATTGCCTTCTCAAATGCAAAAATCTACAAAAATAATCTTATTACTTTCCCGGCTAATGCTGATAAACTCCCTGACAATGGTGTGGAATATGTCTATGTCGCTGAGGGATTTTACGATCGTGGTGGCAAAAAGGGTAATGTTATTGAGGCTAAGCGTGTTGCAGAGCTTGTTTTTGAGCATTTTAAGAGGTTTCCTAATCGTACACTCGGTGTCATTACATTTGGAGAAGTGCAGCAACAGGCGATAGATACCGTTCTTCGGCAGATGAGAAAGGAAAATCAGCGTCTTGAGACGTTCTTTAATGAAGACAATGAAGAAGCCTTTTTTGTGAAGAACTTGGAAAATGTGCAAGGTGATGAACGCGACACCATTATTTTTGGCATCGGTTATGCCAAGGATGCTTCCGGTAAGTTCGTCATGAATTTCGGACCGCTGAGCAAAGTTGGTGGAGAGCGACGTCTGAATGTTGCTATCACCCGCGCAAAGCACAATGTGAAACTGGTAGGTTCAATTCTGCCCACAGACATCGATACCGAGCGCATCAGTGCTGAGGGACCTAAACTGTTGCGGTCTTATATAGACTTTGCCATAAACGGCCCCTCCGTCATCCTAGGAGAAACAACAGAGAGTGATATTGCCGAACATGATTCACCCTTTGAGGTAGCGGTTTATAACTTCCTCGACAGGAAAGGATACAATCTCGGCACCCAGGTCGGTTGTTCAGGCTATCGCATCGATATGGCGGTGAAACACCCGTCTAAATACGGGCGGTATGTAATCGGTATTGAATGCGATGGTGCGGCGTATCACTCTGCTAGAACAGCTCGCGAGCGTGACCGTCTTCGTCAGGCTGTGCTGGAAGATATGGGATGGAAAATCTACCGCATTTGGTCAACCGATTGGATCAAGGACCCCATCACAGAGGGTCAGAAACTCCTTGAAGCTGTTGAAAATGCAATCAGCGAATATGTAGAAAATACGGATGACTATTTCCAGGTTACCCCGCCAATAGTTGAAGATAATGTTTTTTTAAGAATTGACAAAGATTCCAACCCGGAAGATAACATCAATCCCTACGCCTTTGAGTATCAGGGGGATACAAACTTTGGTGACCTGCCCCACGATTCTTACGGCTATTTGAATATAGGTGACTGTATCAATGCAGCTGTGAAGAATGAATATCCACTTCATTATGAGTTGCTTTGCAAAAAAGTCGCTCCGCTTTTTGGTAACGAAAAAGCTACTGTAAAAATCCGCAGAGAGGTTGATTATGCTCTGAGTTCATTGCGGGAGGTAATCAGAAAAGGTGACTTCTTATATCCTGCTGGATATACAAAGGTTATTCCGAAAGCTGCTGGCAACACAAGGCCGATTATTTATATCAGCCAAGACGAGATTGCCGAAGCTATGTTGGTGATTGTGTCAAACAGTTACGGTATCATGAGGGATAGTTTATTCCAAGCCACAGCGCGGGAATATAGATTTGCCCGCTCCGGAGAGCGAATTCAAACATCTCTACAACAGGCCTATGAGCTACTACTCAAAAGTGGTCGGGTCAAGGAGTTGGATGGGAAAGTAGTAATGCCGTGAAATACACATCACCATCGAAAATATTGGGGGATTGGAAATTGGACGTTTTACATACACCTATATTCCCATTATCAATATTCTTAGCACATAAAAACTAAACTAATTCCATTTCCAAGTTAGAGATGTAGCATGTCAGAAATCGTCTATGGCCTATACGAGCAAATCATTAACGGAATCATCAACGAAAACCTGAATAAAGTGGATCATCAACTTGTCATTAAAAATACTCAGCCCCTGGATTCGGCCGAGTCTTCTAAGATTCTGGCAGATTACCTAACTAAAATTCTACGCGAAGTTTTCGATTATATCGAAGATGGGGTCGCTGTCGTCAGAGTCCGTGTAAATTTATGTAATGGTATTTTGCAGTACATTGCCGAGTGTATTCAAAAAGGAAGCTTTAGCTTTAAAAAGGATAAAGAGACCTTAAAACGAGTTGAGAGTTTCCTAATAAGTCAGGATGCACAGATGTTATTGTCCCTTGTGGACAAGAAAGCAAGCAGACCAAAAGCTTTAGCCGCCTCTGAAAAGCCCGTGAGACCAGACTTCTATCTCAGAGAACTCCCTCTTGCGATAAGGAAACTCTACTGCAGCATCATTATAGTAAGGATTGTATCAGAAAGAAAAAGGAATACATGGTCAAACAGAGCAATTATGTGCTTGTGGTATGGAACGGCAAATCCGGCGGCTCGGGGAAACTCCTTTCTATTGCTCGCGCCTTGGGAAAGATTGTGATTCTGATTGACTCCAATACCTGTGAAGTGCGACTGATTTGAAAAAAACTAGCGACACTCCCGATGGAACCCTATTAGCCCATAGCTAGGGTGTTATGAATGACGAACCGACAGTCATCAGGGATGTTATACATCCCTGGAAATTTCCAGGAGAGGGAGGCTGATTCTAGACTCTTCGGAGGGGGACTC
>NZ_JYNH01000220.1 GCF_000960765.1 Desulfosporosinus sp. I2
ATGACGGCGAAAATGGTTGTCATAACGAAAGATCGGGGTCAAAAATCTCGGATTTTGAAGGAACTCCCCGGACGAAAGAAGTCTTTGACGTAAAATGGGATGCCGTGGCAGCTGAAAAAAGGTGGGTATGAGCATTTCATGCTCAAAGAAATTCATGAGCAGCCCCGTGCCTTAAAAGATACAATGTTGGGTCGCTTGGAAGAGGAACGAATTGTTCTTCAGGAAGTCGATCTGACTCTTGAAGAACTTGCGCAAATTAACAAGGTTTATATTGTCGCTTGCGGTACAGCTTGGCATGCCGGCTTAGTCGGGAAAACCTTAATTGAACGCTGGGCTCGCCTCCCAGTAGAAGTGGACATTGCATCTGAGTTCCGCTATCGATCTCCGCTCGTAGATGAGCATACCCTCGTCGTGGTGGTGAGCCAATCTGGAGAAACAGCGGACACTTTAGCAGCGCTAAGAGAAGCTAAAAACCGAGGAGCGCGCGTGGTAGCCGTTACGAATGTTGTGGGTAGCACAGTATCTCGTGAAGCTCATGATGTGATCTTTACTTGGGCAGGTCCAGAGATTGCGGTTGCTTCTACCAAAGCCTATACTACTCAGCTAGAAGGAATGGTGTTACTCGGACTTTATCTGGCCCAAGTCAAGGGAACCCTGTCTTCGAAAAAGATCGGGGAAGTTATCTCAGCCCTGAAGAAGATTCCGGCACAGGCACAAGAGGTGCTAGATCAAGAGAGTCTGATTAAAGAGTTAGCAAAATCCTTTGTTAATGTGGAAGATGCTTTTTTCATCGGCCGCTCGTTAGACTGGGCCGTTGCTATGGAAGGCTCTCTGAAATTAAAAGAAATTTCCTATATTCATGCGGAAGCCTATGCCGCAGGAGAATTAAAACACGGCACATTAGCACTGATCACCGAGAATACCCCTGTCATTGCTCTGGCTACTCAACGGGATGTCTATGATAAAACGATCTCAAATGTCAAAGAGGTCAAAGCTCGGGATGCCCGAGTCATCGGACTGACCTACAAGGGCAACACCAGCTTGACGAAGTCTGTCGATCATGTGATCTATATTCCTGAGACCCTTGATGAGCTCTCTCCGATTTTAACAGTGATACCGCTTCAACTTCTGTCTTACTATGTATCCGTGGCACGAGGGTGTGACGTCGATAAGCCAAGGAATTTGGCGAAGAGCGTGACGGTGGAGTAGGGTGGATCTATTAATTTGTAAGGTTGTTGTGGGAACTCAAATAGTTTGGGACTGTAATCAAAAAGTTTGGGACTATAATCAAAAAGTTTGGAGAAAAAGTTAATGTACGGATTTGATATCTTGAAATATAGTTTTATCAAGTTGAAATTAGTTTTGTCATAACTAAATATAAAGCAGGTATTAGACGATTTAAGTTCCAATACCTGCTTTTTGGTGAATAAATAAATTATACTTATATTTCAGAAGGATTACTCAGAAAAAGAATTAAATCTGAGCTTCTACATTTTGTGAGCTAAAAGTAATAGTTCTTGTACGTAGTAACGTCTCGATTGTTCGTCCGTTAGGCTGAGCTGAGGATGGAGTAAAAATAGTGTGCAAGTCCCCTCGCCTCCACTAATATCATTATTTTACCCATAAGTGTGAATAATATGCTCCGTGAGAGCCATCAATACGCAAAGACTGAGCCACCTTCACTCTAGACCAGAGCCACCCCCTCGCAGTGTGAGATACTCTGGGGAAGACTTGACATGGGACCCTGCTTTGGATGCTTCAATGGGTCGAGGGCTGTGGCTCATATGGAAGTATTCCTCTTGGGTAAGCCCCATCCCTTGGTACAGGGTAGCATCCTCAGCCCCATGTAAAGTCTATCTTTGGGGTCCCGTGGATTGACTGTTAACAGAGTTCATTCAACTGGTGGCTCATTTTCAGCGTAAAGGTGGCTCAGCCAAGAGCGTATCGGCGGCTCTGTCACACCGAAATATTCAATAAGTGATGTGATTTGAACCATAAAATTTCCAAACGGAAAAGATATGCTTCTAATTGCATATGGAAAATTTATGCTTCCCAATTATGCCTTAGTTATTTTAGAGCAATATCTAATTCTGGAAAAATAATATTTTCATTATTATTAAAGTTAGGTACAGAAAAAAATCTCAAGCAATTTGCCTGAGATTTTTTGGACTCATGTAGTGTAGAGGTACGTTTCGTAATATGGGTTTTTTTTCGATGGCTATTTACATTGAAACCCTTGCCAAAATATCAAGGGTTTCAATATCAGAATCCCTTTTATATGTCCTAATACAGGAATAATATACTCTTTAATGCTTCATATCTTTGAAACGTTCAAAGATAACCTCTTTTAGTTCTAAGCTCTCTTTTTCACTTTTGGTTAATTTAACAAAGTAATTCAAAGCATCTGTCCATTTCTCAGCATTTGTTAAATTGCGAATTGTTTTTAGTAAATCTTCGTTATATTTAGTATCGTCGAGTAACCATTTATAAGCAGTTATACATACTGACTTCTTAGGCCACTGGCAATAGTTAAGTACGCAAAGCCAAAATAAATAATTTACACGATAGCTTAATATTTGCCCTAATTCTTTCTTCTCAAGTATCTTGCTCTCTTTTGCTAGATGGTAATATTCATCTAGGACCCCTAGTAAAAGTTCCAATTCTTGAATTTCCTTATTAAAACCAGATAAATCATCCATATATTTGTATTTGTTAACGGAATTAAACAAAGATAAAACCCTTGGACTAGCATATCGAAGGTTTTTAGATATATGGTCTATTATGTGGGTTTTAAATTCCTCCTCGTTAACATTGACTTTTTTGTTACCACCGTAAAAATGAGTCATCGAATCAATATAAAGAAACAACTCAGGTACAATTGGAGCAAAATAATTTTGATAAATTGTTTTTCGCTCTTTCTTCAATTCACGCCTAACAGAAAACCAGTGCGAAATAACTTGGGCAATAACAGCCCCAGTAAAAGCAGCTGATGCAGTAATAATTGGTGAAATTAGCGTATTTTGTTCCAATTAGATACCTCTTTTCATATTAATTTTAAATAAAATACATTTCTGATAATATAAACCGTCCAAAAACTTATTCAACCCCTTAACATATATAAACCACTATAACGGATGTTTCTTGTACTAACTTAATCTTATTTTATTGTATCTTACTTAAATGATGTTGGCCATAATAAAAGTGGTCAAATTTATCACATATTTCAAAGAGCCACAGCTTTTACTTCCTTTTTTATACTTGGATGTCAACTTTAGGGGTCACTTGTGGAGGCTTTGATGAAAGTTAGCTTGTGATTGCCAGAATGAAATTATGTATGGCTAAACAACAAAACGACATACTAACTAGCAAAAAAGAGGGGACAAAAAAATCCTCTCTTTGTTTTTACAGCTTATTCGCTTAGTCATTTCGAAGTGTTGTATGAGTTTGCCCTCAATTGTAAAACTAGCCTCAGTGTATTTAAAGCAAAATGTTTTCATACTTTAGTTTCATAAGTTTGTGACGTTCTTTTATAAACTCCTCAAAGTTTTCTAAAGAAAGGTCGATATCTTCAGGTATAAAATTCATTGCCATGTAGTGCTTATGGTTCTGTTCATCGGAATAGGTATTTTTTAGCCAATCTTTAAAATCTGTATCCGACTTTTCTTGATTTTGGAGTCCTTCCATTAGTTGAAGGTTAGCTAAGCTATTAAAACTTTCTAAATATGCATCGATTTTTGCCTCATCTATACCTTTTTTTATTAGAGTACTCTTTTTAAATAAGCTTTTCGGAAAAATGTGGTCGATATGGAACTTGTTTCTGTAGTCTAGCGTGGGGTACAAAAGTGCTAGAGCCGAGAAAGTATACGGTTGACCATATTGATAAATAAACAAATTTTCGATTTCATCGTCATCAAATACGATAGACTTTTCGTTCCCCTTGAACTTTTCCATAATTTTATTTAGGGGAAACAATTCATCTGTAGCATCAGTTCCAATGACCTCCCGTATCGACCTATATACATTTTCGGGATGAGCCCCGAAGGCTCGCTTTAGTAATGACCTTGTTAACCATTTGTGAATAACAGCTCTATTTTCTTTATATTTATTTGATTGTTCAAAGTTTGAGGGACAGCCGTATTTAAGTAAATAATACGCAATTGGAATAACCGAGTTATGGGAAGTCAGCGTTTCACGGTTATATCCAAGAGTAGAAACAAGTAATACTGCTGATTTTATAGACTCGGATATCTCATCCCACTTTTCTTCTATTTTGAGCATATTTTCTTTTTTAAAGTTATTAATCTTGAAAGCAATATTTGAGAAATCAGCTAACACAAGGGAAGCCTTAAGTATAAAGTCTTTATCAAAATTGAATCCATCCCCGATTTTGTTGATTTCGTCTACTAATCGGTTTATTTCTTCACGAGCATCTTTATTTTTCCACTGAGCAGTAGCAATGGATAGTAGTAAGTCTGTGTAGTTCAATTTTGTTCCGCCATTATTAATGCGAATAAAAATGTTTAGAACTTTATCTAAATCATTACTTTTTTCTAAGTAAAAGTTTATTATTTGGTTTTTGTGTATTACAGAATGTAACCTAAACAAAGTGCGGTTTCCAAATAACGATTTTTCTTTGTTGTTTACATTTAACACATCATGCTCAAGAAGGTATTCGTTAACTTGGAATTCCTCGAAGTTTAAAATGTTCCCGACTTCAAACCAATAGGTATTTTCATTCTGAACTTGAGCTTCCGATTCCGTTAAAAATCGAAAATCGTACTGACGGTCTGAAAGCTCAGAAGCGGTTCTTAGGTTTAAGTAGAGTTTTCGCTTTGGATACGCCCAGGGATTACCGTGGCGTTTTTTTGGTAGCTTGTAAGCATAAGTTCCCATAAGACCGATATACAGAGCAGTTAACCTTTGCTGACCAT
>NZ_JYNH01000221.1 GCF_000960765.1 Desulfosporosinus sp. I2
AAGAAAAATATGATCGCCATCCTGATGTCGATTGAGCTGATGCTGAATGCCGTTAACCTTAATTTTGTCGCGTTTAATCGATTTTTATGGAACCAAACAGTCGATATCCACTATATTTTAACAGGGCATGTAGCGGCCCTTTTCATCATTATTGTGGCGGCCTGTGAAGTGGCCGTTGGCCTCGCTTTGGTCATTGCGGTTTATCGTAACCGACAGTCGACGAACGTCGATGAATTCAATTGGTTGAAGTGGTAAGAGAGTCTATGGAGAAGGTAGGTGTTCAAGGAAATGCATGATCTCTTTCAGTGGGCATGGTTAATTCCTGCTTTGCCCTTTCTGTCGTTTCTACTCATCGCCTTTGTCACGAAACGATCGAAACGACTATCTTCCACAATTTCAATCCTCGCGATTCTCACCTCCTTGGGCTTAGCGATCACCATTGGGCTAAGCGTTATTCAGTTGGGTGCGGAAATTGTGGAACATCCTGCGATTGTCAGCGTGAATTGGCTTAATATTGTTGGCTTAAACATTGATTTTGGGACGATCATCGATCCTCTCAGTGCTATGATGTTGTTCGTAGTAACCCTAGTCGCCTCAATGGTTCAGATTTACTCATTGGGCTATATGCACGGGGATGAGGGTTGGTCGCGCTATTATGCGTATCAGTCCCTGTTTGCCTCGGCAATGCTGGGCATGGTTCTGGCGACGAACCTGTTACAACTCTTTATCTTCTGGGAATTAGTCGGACTGTGCTCCTACTTGCTGATCGGCTTTTGGTTCTTTAAAGTATCCGCCCGGGAGGCCGCCAAGAAAGCCTTTATGACGACCCGTGTCGGAGACTTTGGGCTACTCCTCGGCATGCTTTTCCTCTATACGAAGTTTGGAACACTTGATTTTGTGGCACTTTCCGCCGCCTTAAACACCAGTTTTCAGGATGTCGTAGTGATCGGAACAGCGAGCTACGTAACCGTCATGGCGTTCCTGATCTTTTTGGGACCGATCGGAAAATCCGGACAGTTCCCCCTGCACGTCTGGCTACCCGACGCTATGGAGGGTCCCACACCCGTCAGCGCTTTGATTCACGCAGCCACCATGGTTGTGGCAGGGGTTTATTTAGTCGCACGAATGTATTTTCTCTTTGATTTTGCCTCCCCAGAGGCTCTGCAGTTCATCGCTGGACTAGGAGCGTTCACGGCCCTTTTTGCCGCTTCGATTGCGATCGTCCAAAATGACATCAAACGGATTCTAGCCTATTCCACCTTGAGTCAACTCGGCTATATGATGTTTGCGCTCGGGGTCGGTTCATTTAGCGGATCCATGTTTCACCTCATGACGCATGCCTTCTTTAAGGCGTTGATGTTCTTAGGAGCCGGCTCTGTCATTTATGCCTTACATCATAAACAAGATATTTGGGATATGGGTGGACTATGGAAACGGATGCCGATCACCACTTGGACCTTTGGCATCGGGGTTTTGGCCATCTCCGGAATCCCACCGTTCGCGGGCTTTTTCTCGAAAGATGAAATCCTGGCTAACGCTCTGCACAACGGCCATCCCATTATTTATGCGGTCGGTCTGTTTACCGCCTTCTTAACCGCCTTCTACATGTGCCGATTGTTCTTTGTGGCGTTTATGGGACCGGAAAAAGCAGAGAATCATCCTCAAGAATCCCCTTGGAGTATGACCATTCCGCTCATGATACTCGCGTTCTTCAGTGTCATTGGTGGCTGGGCAGCCTTACCGGAGCATAACTTTGCCTACTACGTCCATTATGGCGAGTTTGAACACGAAGCCATAGACTGGGTTCTAGCGGGGATTTCCGTCTTGGCGGGTGCCCTTGGAATAGGACTCGCCTATACCATCTACCTCAAAAAATCCATCACAGCCGAGAGTATCGTAGCCCGTTTCCCCGGAGTCTACAAGATTCTCAGCAATAAATACTATATTGACGAGATATACCTATGGATCATTCACAACGTGATGGATGGCTTGGGCAAACTTCTGTATTGGTTTGACATCTATATCGTGGACGGAATCATCAATGGGATCGCCCTGTTCACGCGTGGCAGTGGTAAACTACTGCGACGGACCAGTACAGGACAAGTCCAAACGTACGCCATGGTGTTCTTTTTCGCCATAGTCGTGATTTACATGGTCTTCGCATTTGGGGAAGGTCAACTAAGTGCTCTTAACCCCTTAGCGACGCTAGGAGGTGTGAAATAATGTCTGCACTGCCTACAGTGAGTTCACTGCCCATGCTTTTGCCCTTCACGCTACTAGCCCCTTTAGTGGCCATGTTATTGATCGTTTTCATGCCCAAGGAAGAGAGTAAAATGATCAAACTTGTGGCAGCCATGGGTATGTTCGTGTCGTTAGTCCTCTCACTTTATGCCTTTTTTCAATATGACCAGTCGCTCGGTGGAATGCAGTTTACCCTAACAATTCCCTGGATACCCGATCTCGGTGTCAACTTAGCCTTCGGAGTGGATGGCTTAAGTTTACCGATGCTACTCTTAACGAACCTAATTGGGTTTTCGGCCATCTATGCCTCCTGGAACATGGAAAAGAGAGTGAAGGAATACTTTATCCTCTTACTGATCCTGATCGCCGGTGTGATGGGCACCTTTATTGCCCGAGACCTGTTTATCTTCTTCCTCTTCTATGAAATCGTGGTGATCCCGATTTACATCATGGTCATCATCTGGGGGAGTACGAAACGGGTCACGAAAGAATATGCCGGTATGAAACTCACCATCTACTTGCTGATTGGCTCGGCCTTCCTCCTCGTGGGAATGATCGCCCTCTATTTAGCCGCAGCGACCAATGGCAATCCAACCTTTATGTTTGATCAGTTAGCAGCAAGGCAGTCCCTCTACAGTCCAGCCTTTCAAAAGGTGGCCTTTGCTCTGATGCTCTTTGGCTTTGGATCCCTGATTTCCATGTTCCCCTTTCACTCTTGGTCTCCCGATGGTTATGCCGGAGCCCCGACCGCGGTGAGCATGATCCACGCCGGAGTCTTAAAGAAAATTGGGGGCTATGGATTAATCCGCTTAGGGGTTTATGTCCTTCCGCTCGGAGCGAAGTACTGGGCACCGCTCATAGCCGTGTTAGCCATTGGCAACGTGCTTTACGCAGCGTTCATTGCCTTGGCTCAAAAAGACCTCAAATACGTCGTCGGGTATTCCTCCGTGAGTCACATGGGCTATGTATTGATCGCGATTGCGGCCCTAAACCCCACTGCGATGAACGGTGCCGTGGCGATGATGTTTGCCCACGGGGTCATGGCAGCCCTCTTCTTCGCCATGATAGGGTTTATCTACGAAAAAACGCATACTCGCAACATCGCAGACCTGGGAGGACTGGCCCATCAAGTGCCGCGCTTAGCGATTGGTTTCATGATTGCCGGTCTCGCCTCCTTAGGATTACCGGGCACCGTGAATTTTATTTCCGAATTCACCATTTTCATGGGTGCCATTAAAGTCTACCCGGTGCAAACCGTGCTTGGAATCGCAGGGATCATCTTTACGGCAGTCTACATCCTCCGGACCATTGCCAACGTTATGTTTGGACCGCGTCGCTCGGAATGGGACCACTTAACCGACCTTCGAGGGCCAGAACTAGTACCGCTCGTCTTGCTCGGATTCGTCATCTTTCTGGGTGGGATATTCCCGAATATCCTAATGGGAATGATTAACAGTGGAGTTAACTCCTCAGGCCTGGCCAAGGTCCTAGAGACCGTGAGTCAGGCAACGATGGGAGGGCTATTCTAATGGAATTCAATATTACAACCGTGCTCCTGCCTGAAGTGATGATTGCGGCCATGTCCATGATTTTGTTAGCCCTTGGACTACTGGTGCCCTATGGCGCTCGCAAAAGCATGATGCCCCTCACCGTGTTCACGTTAATCGGCGTTCTCAGTTATACTGGGTATGATTTTTTCTATGGACCGAAAGCCACGTTTCTTGAGGGCATGTATATGCATGACCAATTTGCCGTGTATTTCAAAGGACTCTTCCTGGCCGCAGCCCTGCTGGTCGTACTCTCTTCCCGAGATTATGTCCAAAAATTAGCAGAGCACCGTTACAAATTCTATTCGTTGCTGTTAACGGCGACGTTAGGAATGATGCTTATGGCCGGAGCCGGCGAACTGATCACGATGTATGTCGGGCTAGAATTAATGACCATTTCCTTCTATATCCTGGTGGCCTATTTGGCCAATGACGCTCGTTCTTCGGAAGCTGGTATTAAATATCTGGTACTCGGTGGAGCCTCTTCCGCCATACTACTCTACGGAATCAGCCTCATTTACGGACTGACGGGCTCGACGGAACTGGCGGGAATTGCCAGTAAGCTCGGAGGGAGTCTGACACCGGCCTCGCTCTTAGCGACCGTATTCCTGCTGGCTGGATTAGGCTTTAAAATTTCCCTGGTTCCGTTCCACCTCTGGGCCCCGGACATTTACGAAGGGGCGCCTACCCCCGTCACAGCCTTCTTGGCGATTGCCTCGAAAGCGGCCGCGTTTGCGGTGCTGATTCGAGTTTACCTCGTAACGATGAACAGCCAATCGTTTTCCTTAACCGGTCAAACTCTGCTGATCGTATTAGCGGCCATGACGATGATTTTGGGGAACCTGATTGCCATACCGCAAACCAATATTAAACGGATGTTGGCCTATTCGAGCATTGCTCAAGCCGGTTATTTAATGGTGGGTATTATTGCCGAATCGGTAGCAGGTATAAAAGGGGTACTCTTCTACGCCATGATCTACGTCTTCGCGAATATGGGAGCGTTTGCTGTGGCGACTCACGTGGCTGAACGACAAGACAGTGATGAGATTAAGGACTTCGCAGGCTTGTGGCGCCG
>NZ_JYNH01000222.1 GCF_000960765.1 Desulfosporosinus sp. I2
TAACAGGTCGTTGCGTTTGTCAGAATTCAGGGTTGCATAAGCCGTCAGAATATAGCTTGATATTACGTCTATAATAAATATAGGAGTGATAATATGAAAAAATTAGCAATCGTTTTCGCAACACTCGTCCTTGTATTAGGGGTGTCTGGTTGCTCAAATACTGGAGTAGGTCAACAGATAGAATCAAAGGGCAACACGGTTAATAACCAGTATGCAAACGACTATGATACTTTTATCGTTGCTATGAAAGCCAAAGGTTATTCTCTTGAGATGCAAGTTTCTCAAAAGGGAGAATCTTTCTTCAGTGTAACTCCCAAATATTTCAAAGTTAATGGAGACATTATCTCTATCTATGAATTTACAAATTACGATAGTGCGAAATCTCAATCAAGAACAATTTCAAATGATGGTTCTCGAATTGGAAATAGCTCGATTGATTGGATTGATAAACCTCATTTTTACGTGAAAGGCAAAATTATTGTTGGTTATATAGGAAGCAATCAAACCATACTAAATGATTTGTCTAAGATTATGGGAGACTCGATTACTAATACTTAAAAACCATGGCTTAGTGTAGTATTCTGGGTACTATTCATTTTTAAATAGGGTTATAGCGTAGCGAACCCCTTAGTATCATACCGAAAATCAACAGTAAGCTTTAACTAAGCCAAAAAATAAAGTGTGAAAGGCTCTTAAAACTAATAATATTAACCTTCATCCCAGCAAGAGTTAGGCTAGAATTTAAGGAAGGTAAAATACGCAAGGACAATAATTCCAAGCACAATTCTGTAATAACCAAACGATTTGAAATCCCTTTTGCTTACGTAATTCATGAACCCAGCAATGACTAGCCAGGCCACAACAAATGAAACAATCAACCCAACAGCTACAACTAGGAACTCGTGTGGCGTCAATATAGAACCGCTCTTGAATAAAGTGCAACCAGAAGCGGCTACCATAGTAGGAATTGCCAAAAAGAAAGAAAATTCTGCGGCAACAACTCTAGAAGCGCCTAAAAGCATTGCTCCGATAACGGTTGCTGCTGAGCGTGACGTACCAGGAATCATTGCCAAACACTGAATGAGACCGATTAATAAAGCCGTTTTATAAGTCAGTTGTTCAACGGAGGAGATTCGATTCAGAGGTTTCCTCTTTTCAATGTACACAAGAATTATCCCATCGACTATGAAGGCAAGTCCTACAACGGTCGAATTAAACAAACGTTCTTGTATGTATTTTCCTGCTACGAATCCTATACCAAGTGCAGGAATCACGCCAACAATTGTCTTTTTCCATAGGTCAAAAATTCTATGATTTTTCGATAGATAGTTACGACCCGATGGAATAAGTCGTTTCCGAAAGTAAACTACCACCGAGAGAATAGCCCCTAGTTGCTATGACAAAGACTACCATTAAAACTAAAAGAATCTTTTTCTTCACTGAATTTCCTCCTTTCTAATTTCTTGAATTCAGTTTACCCTACGTTCATCTCAACAAGGTTACAGGATTCTTAACATTTTTGTTAAAATTTAAACTCTTCAACCGACACTTATTTTCCAAAATAATGCTCTGATTCTTTTCTTCATCAAATTCCGTAATCGTATAATTCCATAACGTTTGAGCTCCGTGAATTTAAGTTAAATCGATAACTTGACCGGATAAAAATCGAATCGACCAAAACAAAAGCAAAAGGAATATCACTATGATCACTGGAAGTAGACCCATGATGGCACGCATTTTGTTAGGGGCACGGTGTAAAAGGATTGAAGTTCCGAGCACCAAACTCCAGACAAAGCCAATTCCCAGCAGGACAGCCGATGCTGGCACCATAATGTTAAAGAATTCTAGGGAATCATCCCCCATCGTAATTATGGCCGTAGCCCATTCCATGGGTAAGAAGGCATACCCAATGGTGGTAATCACCTCTCGCCAAGAAATCCCGGAGAGCAACGAAACGAAGTAACTTAATCCAGCATAACCTATGGCAGACAATCCCATGAACAAAGCAAGCGTAATCAAAAACGGCAGTTGCGGCCAGACAATTCCCTGCATTGTTACAGCCATATACATTCCTAACAACGCAGAGATATAGACAGCTTCTCCCAGATCAGGAGCGTAGGGCTTAAAGAGTTCGGCACCAGGCAGACGCAGACCGATTCGCATCCCACTCCGTTCTTTCGGACAGTTTTTTACGCAGTTCCAGCACTGAAGACAATGTTGGCTTGATTCCAGACGGTTAGGTGCTAAAAATACAGGACATCTCTCTGCGCATGCTGTTGACTCAATGAGTTGATCACTGGTGATAGTTAATACCCTACCATGAATACAAGGCTTGTCTGTACAGGACTCACAAGCAGGTTTACGAGGTCGAACCCCGAGAACGCTTAACCGGGCAATACGGGCTAACCAACCTCCAATCGGGCACACATATCTGCACCATGTCCCCTTTCGGAAAAGGAATCCAACGATCAAAGCAGAAAGTACGATCCCTAAGAATAGATAAGCACCATATCGGGCTTCACTTTGAAAGTCAAAAACACGTACAAAAATCGTTATCAAGACAAAGGTTGTTGGCAAGACCCATCCTGCCCTCAAATATGGAGCACTGGATGACTGTCGTCCCCTTAGGCAGTCCCCGACTTTACTTGCTCCTTCTGTAAGAAGTCGAAGCGGGCATAGATTGCCACACCAGAAACGCCCCAAGAAAACAGCAGAAATCGAAATCAGCGGCAGCCAGATGACCCACACCAAAAAGATAAATAGATTATTTTCGGCTTTAGTGCTAAACTTCCCCCAGTTTAAATCTCCTTGGCCCGTAAAATGTCCAACAGGTATATTCCACAAGGCAACAACAAGTAAGACAACAAAGATAAGAGTGAAAAAGTACATAGGGAGCTTTGGTATCCACCGACTACGGACAACCCGGTAAACCCAGTGCTGATAATCTGTACCAACCGATTGAAAAGGATGACCATATTCGGAGACAGTACTTGGTTTTTGCTCCCCAGAAAAATGGAAAAGATAAACTGCCGTAACAAGGTACCCAAGATAGACAAATACCTGTAAGAGAGTGGGACTCGAACTGTAACCAAGAATTCCGCCGAGAAGTGCTCCTAAAGGAGATGATTCATTGACAAGCCAATTCGTGTTCCAAGCAGCAATTGTTCCGGGCAACCATCCGGCAGCTTGTAGATCGGCAGTGGCTTTACCTAATATTCCAGCACCAAACATAATCAATAGATATGAAGTCCGAGTAAAAAATTTCTGAAGATTAATTTTCAAGAGACCGCGAAAAAGCAACGCCGCAAGAATTAAGGCCATCAAGATACCTAGAGCCCCGCCTGTAATGACTTGAACAAATGGCGATGTTTCTGCTGTTGAAATTAAGAATAGAACGGTTTCTATTCCTTCTCGCAAAACTGAGAGAAAAGCTAAAATACCAAGACTCCAAGCCTTCCCGTTTGAAATTGCATTTGCAGCCTTTTCGCGCAGCTCCTGTTGTAAATGTTTGGACTGTTCTCCCATCCAAAATACCATGTAACTTAATAGGGCGACAGCCAATAAGCCGGATATCCCTTCGATAGATGTGCCAAACGAACTGTAGGCCTCCCCGAAAATTTGGGCTACGGCGACACTCACTAAGACAGCAGCTATAGCCCCGCCGTAAACCATGCGTGCTCCATGCTTTGGCTGAGTTTTATTAACCAGCGAAATTAAAATTCCAATGATAAGAACCGCTTCAACTGCTTCGCGCAAGGTCAGTATGAATGATGTAATCACCACGAATCCCCTCTCTAAATTCTTACTGATGAGTCTGTTAGCATAACCAACAAAATCTTATATCTGATTCAATACAGGTCCCCCTTTTAATTATTGATAACGATTATCATTCTTGTTTTTATTCTAAACTCTTCATCTTACAACCATGTCACATCTTTTTAACATTTTTGTGACATTAGGAATGATTCCACTGCATAAACTCCCTTAATTATAGTAGGAATTCGCCATCTTCTTTCCCTAACATAAAAGTGACTGAGGATTTAACCTCAGCCACTTTCTGCACTTGCTTGAATTTCCTGAATTTCGTCATCCACATCCATGAGTTTGATCAACAATTTTACTTGATTCTCTTTCTCTTTCCCCAACATCTTAATGACTCTTTCTCTTTCTACACGTAAACTTTCTAACCGTTTCATGGTTAAATACATAATTGATTGTGACGAATGTTTTTGATTCATCATTTTTAGGATATCCACCATAATTATGCAGCCTCCAATTCATTTTCGAGAAAGGCAAGCGTTGTTCGAGGGGGGCTATCAGTCGTCTTAAATTCAACGAAATAAAGTATGGATATATTGTCACTGCCTAATTCGATTTTTTTAAACAACTCCGGCAAGTCCATTGAAGTCTTCGTTTCCCTGATCGATGATTTTTACGACTTCACCAATTTTATAAATTGACATATTAGTACTTCCTTTCTTTCCATTTTCGTTATCCGTTATCCTGATTCATTGAATAAATTCAGTTAACTAAACCATTCGTAAGAGTTTGATTTGTTTTAAGGTTAGGACGTTATGAGTTTAATCACATGGGTACCATATTGAAACGACCTTTTTAACTATGCCTCCCCCTCTTCCATCCGTGAAATAGTACCAATTAATGTAAGATATAAAACGATTAAAATTAACACTTTAATCACTTCAGTTCTCCTTTCTCTTCTAGCTTATTTTCATCAGTCC
>NZ_JYNH01000223.1 GCF_000960765.1 Desulfosporosinus sp. I2
AACACTTTTCGCCGTAGGATGCTAATAAACTTCCTCCTACCCCAACGTCGGCACAAACCCAATAATCCCAAGCATAGCACAAACCAAGGCCACAAACCAAAAAACAAGGACCACTTTCCATTCACTCCAGCCCACGAGTTCAAAGTGATGATGGAGCGGACTCATCCGAAAGACTCGTTTTCCGGTAGTTTGAAACGAGAAAACTTGAATAATGACTGAAAGTGCCTCCGCTGCGAATAATCCGCCGATTAAGATCAGCACTAACTCACTCTTCGTCAGTACAGCCAAACTTACTAAAGCCCCGCCTAATGCTAAGGACCCCGTGTCCCCCATAAAGACTCGGGCAGGGTAGGTATTAAAGCGCAAAAATCCTAGACAGCCACCGGCCAAGGCAGCAGCAAAAACCGCCATATCTGTCTCATGCGCCAAAACCGCTACTCCACCCCCGTGAATTGCAGCTAGTAGAGCAATCACTACATAGCTTGCCCCAGCAAACAGGGTGCTTCCTGCTGCCAAACCGTCCAAGCCATCGGTAAGGTTTACAGCATTCGTCATAACTACAACAACAAGAGAGATCAAGACATAATAAAACCAGCCCAGTTCCCAGTGAATCCCCGTGAAAGGAATCGCAACATCCGTTCCTCGGCCTAACCATTTAACGGAAACCCACAAGAGAATAAAGGCCAACCCAAACTGACCTATCAATTTCTGATAAGCACGAAGCCCTAAAGAACGATGCATCACTACTTTAATAAAATCATCAATAAAGCCAATTAAGCCATATCCTAGCGTGATCCCTACTAAGGTGACCATCTCAAGGGAAGTGGGTTGTTCTGCCGAAAATAAAGCACTTACGATAATGCCAACAAGGAAAATTAGTCCACCCATAGTAGGAGTTCCAGCCTTTTTTAAGTGCCTTTTTGGGCCATCATCGCGTACAGTTTGACCGAACTTAAGAATCCTCAAGACCGGTATCAAAAATGGGCCTAAGACCAAGGTTATGATAAAGGCTAATCCGGCTGCTAAGACCAAACGCTCAGACATGTGTCATTCCATCCTTTACTGTGATCTTTCGAGTTGGGCTGTAATCTCTTCCATCTTCATTCCCCGCGAACCTTTAATTAACACCCATGTTCCTGGTCCAAGAAGAGTGAGGAGCTCCAGAGCCTTTTTGATCCCCTCCTCGCGCGTGGTGGTCATCTTAATCTGATCTTCAGCGTATCCAGCCATTCTAGCCCCCTGGGCAATCTCTCCAGCCAGTTTACCCACGGTAATTAATTCACTGATTTTCAACTCAGCAAGGGCCCGACCTACTTCACGGTGACCTGATTCAGCTGCAGGTCCCAGTTCATACATCTCCCCTAAAATTGCAAGGGACTTATTCTCACCCGCTCGTTCCTTGAGGACTTGCAATGATGCTTTCATTGAAATCGGATTTGCGTTATAGACATCATTAATCAGAACAGTTTCCCCAACTCCTTGCCGAATTTCTAAGCGCATTCGAGACAGTTCGAGTTTACCTAATCCTTTGCATCCCTCGATCAAAGAAACACCCAATACCGTTCCGACTGCAATAGCTGCTAAAGCATCTAACACGTTATGAGTTCCAGGGAGGGGAAGATTAGCCGTCGAAATTTGATCTTGGAACGTCACATCAAAGGTTGTCCCTAAAGCTCCCCAAGAACGAAGTTGTGCCCCTTTTATGTGAGGAAGCGCAAACGCACCCTCTAGACCATAATAACGAATTGCATGGGAATCGTTGTTCCCCTTTTTTACAGAAAACAGATCCTCAGCGTTGAGGATTGCTATGCCATCACTAGGCAGAGCCTCGACCAATTCCCACTTTGCCTGGGCAATTCGCTCTTGAGTTTGTAATAACTCCAAATGAGTTGAACCGATATTAGTGATAACCCCGATATCAGGCCTAGCAATCTCGCATAAAGCCTTGATTTCGCCTAGCCCTCTCATTCCCATCTCAAGAATCAACACTTCAGTACCCAGTGGAGCGTTCAGGATTGTTAAAGGTAGCCCCAATTCATTGTTCTGATTTTCCTTATTGCGATAAACCCGATAATGCTGAGAGAGAACAGCGGCAATCATATCCTTCGTGGTGGTTTTTCCATTACTTCCAGTAACTCCGATCACCTTAGTGCCTAATTCCATACGCCAAGACCGGGCTAATTCTTGGAGTGTCGTAAATACCGACTTTACAAGGAGGAGCGCCTTTCCTTCTGGGACAGAAGGTCTTTTTGCAAGTTCCTTAAAGCGTGCCTCTTCAGCAATCACCAGAATTGCCCCATTTTTCCAGACGGCTTCTATATAATCATGTCCATCCACATTTTCCCCAGGCAGTGCGAAAAACATCTCACCGCCTTTTGCTTGGCGACTATCTAGAACGCACCCCTCAACCTCGACATCAGAATTTCCGATTAAGGTCCCCTTGGCAATCTGGGCTACTCCCTTAGTTGTCCACTTGCCCATATCCTAGCCCCCTTAAAGCTTCACGTGCTACTTCTCGGTCATCGAATGGATGAACCTCCGTCCCAAAAATCTGATAAGTTTCATGTCCTTTACCGGCGATCAGAATCGTATCTTCGGATTTTGCCATGCGACACGCCGTAAAAATAGCTTCCCGTCGGTCTGGCAGCACGACATAATCCACACCTGAAACTCCCGCCAAAATTTCACGGGTAATCAGATCCGGATTTTCCGTTCGAGGATTATCCGAGGTCACTATAAGAAAATCACTCCACTGCGAGGCTGCCTCTCCCATAAGTGGACGTTTGCTTCGATCCCTATCTCCCCCGCATCCAAAGACCGTGATAAGTCTACCCTTCGTAAAATCCCTAGCCGTCCGTACAACATTTTCTAACCCATCCGGAGTATGAGCGTAATCCACAATGACTTGAAAAGGCTGGTCAACTCGGACACTTTCGAAACGTCCAGGTACGCAAGCAATATCTGCTAAAGCCTCTGCTACGATAGCACTATCATACCCTCGTTCAACACCCCATACGAATGCTGCCAAAGCGTTATAAACACTAAAAACACCCGGAGTCGCGTACCTTATCTTCTGACTACGCCCGCTGAAACGCACCTCAAATCGGACCCCTTCGGTGGTGACCTCAACGTTCTCTGCACGGTAATCCACAACATTATGAATCCCGTAACTCACGACTGAAGCTGACGAGGCCTGACTCAATTCAAAAAATGCAGGATCATCTCCATTTAAGATACTAATCTTAGGCGACTTATTACCTTCTAAATAATGCGCAAACAAACGAGACTTGGCATAAAGATACTCCTTCATTGTCATATGATAATCCAAGTGATCTTGTGTCAAATTTGTAAAAATTCCCACATCAAATTCGCAACCTACAACGCGCCCCAGATCCAAAGCATGTGAAGACACTTCCATGACTGCAAGATCTACCCCTTCTGCAACCATCTCCCCTAAGAGCTTTTGAACCTCAATGGCCTCTGGCGTAGTTCTATCTCCCGGAATATCCCGCCCGTCGATCCGCGAACCCAGCGTTCCGATTAGACCGACTTTCAGTCCTTGCCTTATCCCAATTTTCTCAATAAGGTAGGTAATCGTCGTTTTCCCGTTTGTCCCGGTCACGCCCACTAGTTCCAGTTTTCCACTAGGTTGACCATAAACATTAGCCGCTAAGAGTCCCATAACCTGGCGCACGTTTAAAACCTTGACTTGAGGAACCTCAAGAGGTAAAAACTGTTCAACGATTAGGGCCACAGCCCCTGAAGAGATGGCACTCGCAGCAAAGTCATGACCATCCACTTTAAAGCCCGGTACGCAGACATAAAGATCGCCTGGTTCAACGCGCCGCGAATCCATCGTCATCCCCCGAATGATAACTCGGCTATCCCCAGAAACAGCCTGCACCTCGATTCCGCTAATAATCTCTGATAATGGTTTGCAAACTGTGGGCATTCCTCATCTTCCTTTCGAAATGTTTTCCGAGCCACGTTTTTCTATTGCTCGAACTAAATTTATTATAGACAAATTACCCCTTTGACAGACCTCGAAGAATTCCTAACGCCCAAGTGAACTGGCGGAGATTGGAACTCGACCAGTTAGACTGCGAATGGCCTCTATATCTTCATCCTCATCTTCCCACCACCTTGAGAGGGTCGGAGTCGAGGCATCTGTTCCAAGGTAGAGAAGTATATTTGATCCAGCTTCTATTTGCGCGTCTCCATGGGGAATTTGGTCAAGTACCATTTCGCCCTTACCTTCTGTCATGGTCTTGAATCCGGCTTGAGTTAAAACCTTTTCTGCCTCGAATAAAGGGAGACCTAAGACTGAAGGAACGGTCGCTGCCTTTTTAACGGGCTGGAATTCAAGGCCAGGCATTGGCTTGCCAGGCGTCATTGGTGCCTCAGAATCTGGTTTGACACCCAGATATCTCAAGGAATCAAGCAGGACCGTCTGGACAACAGGTGCTGCCACAACTCCTCCGTAAAAGGGAACCCCATCGATGACACATAATATAGCCAGTCGTGGCTTATCTGCAGGGGCAAACGCTACAAAGGAGGCTACATACTCCCCTTGAATATACCCTCCATTAACTACCTTCTGCGCTGTCCCCGTCTTACCTGCCACTCGATAACCAGGGAGAAAGGAGCGTCGCCCAGTTCCATTGGTCACGACAGAT
>NZ_JYNH01000224.1 GCF_000960765.1 Desulfosporosinus sp. I2
GATTGATCCTTATCGAACGACAAACTACAAATTGTTACATCATTTTGGAATTGATAAATATTATAATTTGAACAAAATTTGCCCGTTACTCCAGGCATACGTTTTGCCATGTTCTATAAAACGCCGTAAAGTCCTAAATATTGCTAACTCAAAAATAGCTACCCATAAAANACAATGTCCCAACGCCCTCCTATTACTTGACAGGTAATAAGTCAATTGCAGCGGAAACGCCACGGAAATACTCTTTAATAGCTGGTAGATCACTGGTAGTAGCATCAAAGTCAACTGCAAAATAAATAGTTGTATTATAGGGCTGTCCTACAAGTTCTGCTTTCCCAATCGCGTTATTACATTGAGCATAGCCTTGATTATAATCAAAATAACTAACTGAATTGTTATAATCTTCATATACTGTAACAACACTCAATCCCCCGTCGGAGATAAGTTTCGCTTCATCATGTTTAAGCAGTTTGGGATTAGTATTACTTGCGCAATAGTAACGGCAAACAAAACTATATCCATTTGAACTAAGACAACTTAACAGTTGTACTTGAAACTGGACTAAAACAATCAACACCTAAGGACATTAAAGTAACCCTCTTTCTTAATAATTTCAACACTGCTTGTGGAGTGTTTACTTTATATGTATGTCCATATGGACAAAGGTGTTACTCAGGTTTGTCCAAAAATATAATCTATTTATTAAGCGTATGTGAGACGATGTTGGACATTTGGGTAAAAGGTATATAAAGACTATAAAGGGAGAGTTATTTGAAATCGGAAGAGTTAAACACAATCGATTTTTCTATATTTTGATTTGCTTCATCATGAATTTCCAAATAGTCAATAATATTTTGGCTATTCCAGTATACTATTTGGTAGGTTATAGAAGTATTTTCAGATTTGACTAGTGTTTTTGCTTTTCCGGTTTCCAAGGAAATGGCAGTAATTGCTGACCATTGCTTGCTCTTATCGGTTTCTATACCATCAAAGACTAAATATTTACTGTTAAAACTCCAGACAGGAAAATATCTTGATACAACACCATAATTATTTGGACTCAGATCTTGAGCTTTAATAATTGTTGACTGAAAGAGAGTAACATCTGTACCCATAGGAGTACAAGCTAATAAATAACTACTATCTGGAGACCAAATGAACTTTTTAAAATCATTATTATCCATAATAATTTCGGCATTTTCTTCTTTAACTTTCCAAATCATTAATTTATTAGTATCTCTTTTAATAAATGCAACCATTTTGCTATCCGGAGACCAGTTGATATTTATATTCATTGAGTCGGATGACAATATATCCTGTATTTGATCTTTATTTCTAGAATTTTGATTAACTGATTTATAAGAATTGATGAGATTTGAATTAATTATTAATACTAAAAAGAATATAAAAGTTAAAGAAATAAATGCCCACAAAAAGTTTCGCTTTTTCATAACTTACTCCTTTTCTATTATTTAACTCAGCATAAACGCAAAGAAGTCATATACCTATAGTATATTCTAGAGTATTAACATTGGGCAATCATTTTATTTAGTATTATTAAGCCCTTTTTACAGCGTGATCTTCGCTGGGAAGGCAAGTTCGTTAGGGTAATAGATACCACAACCGAACGACCTTTTCGATCCGCCACAGGCTTAACCAGCTGCTTTTAAGACGTAACCGTCAAATAAAAAAGTGTATAGAAATAGAGCAAAAACCAGTGTAAACTAGGTTCTTGCTCTATTCGCAGGCTTCTTGGTGAAGGGAAATGTTATCGGCCGTACAATCAAATAGCACCATCCAATAAAGCGATCTTCATTCTGTCTCCAATTAATGATTGGATTTTACGGAATAAGTATACCAAATAGTGATTTAGGCTTAAACCTTTCTTTTGGCTTAGCTCCCAGTTACGTCGGATTCACTGCATACTCACTGTATTTGACGGGCATCCATGTCTTGGGCTTCATCAATGACCAAGACCGTTTTCGTAATCCTGCCCGGTTCAACTTGTCCGTTCTTGATCCGCTTAATCGTTTCCAGAATGATCTCGCCTGACTTTTCCAGTGATCCCACTCTGCCCAATAAGTCAAAGCAGTAAGAATGAAAGGTTTTGATCTCGATGAAGTTGGCGGCATTGCCGATCAGCTTTAACAAACGCTTCTTGAATTCCGTAGCAGCCGATCTTGAAAATGTCACCATCAGCAATTGCTCATGCTTGACATCTTCCATTAACAGCAGGGACTATCAATGATATTTGTATCATCAATGCCAGCATAAATGAGTGCATTTTGAATGTATTTAAAATCATGATTGAAGATATTGTGACCGCAAACATATTCCGACCCATAGAGAAACTTGGCGAAGTCAACCATAGAATTGGAGTGAAATGAACTGCCAACGCCCTTGACACCACCGATATCAAGTATTTTTCCACTTTTCGGTTCAATTTCGGTATCGATAAAGACGATGGGTTTCAGGTTCTTTTCCTCCTTTAAATACTTGGTGGTTTTCTACAGGTAAGGTATGGCCTTTGGTTAATTAAGACCCATTAACTAAAACCTCTTTTGATATAATCAGTTTGTTCCAAAGGAAAGGTGCATTAGAAGCAGAAATTAGGATAATCAGAGGTTGATATGTCAAATGAAATATGATTAGAAGACTACAGATAAAGCTTTTCCTTCACATTAAAAGATTGGCCTTTTAAATTATATTTCAAGAATTTATAAAGAATATAGTTTTCTTTATCAGTTTCATGTGTCGATAGAATTATTTGTTTTTCAGCAGAATCATTTCGCAACACTTCAATAAGTGAAGCAATATTGATATCATCCATCGTTTGAACAGGATCATCCACAAGAATAAAGCTGATATCATCATTTGATTTTGTTATATATTCTTAGTATCCCTTCTTGATAACCCGCTTGACCAGTTTTAGAAGGTCAAACATATCTCGGATGTTATTTTAATCGACTCCGGCAAAGGCTTCATCGAGAGAAATAAGGCGAGGGGCATCTGGCCGAGCATCCGAGTAGCGGGAATAGGCGGCTGAGAAAAGCGGAATATACATGGCCATTTAACAATCATCATTAGATTAACATCCATATTAGTCACTATTTCGTTTTACAGCCCGATACTGCTGCTTGCTGCTGTTTGGCTTGTCAGGAACAGTCATCTCAATCAAGCCAAGTTCCAGCGCGGGGCGCAAATAATTGTTGCTGAACGTTGGACGGTGCTTAAGTCCAAGCCGCTCCAAAAGCTCTTTTGCGGACAGCGTTTCGCTGCCTAAAGCGGACATCAGGCGCTCGACTTGATCGGTAACTTGCTCGCGAACTTGTTCGGTTAGCATAAGATCATTTAAAGCATCTCGGATAACGCGGAGCATAAATTCAACAAAAGCTGTAGAATCCGCTGCTTTGTCGGCAACAGCCAATATGGTGTAATACTCCTGTTGACGTTCGCGGATTAAAGTCTCCACAGGCAACCAGTTAAAGATTGGTTTCCAGCGACTTAATAAAAGCGTCTGCCACATACGCCCCATACGTCCATTTCCGTCAGCAAACGGATGGATAAATTCGAACTCATAGTGAAACACGCAACTTTTGATGAGAGGATGAGTATCAGTTGTTTTGACCCAGTGAATCAGATCACTTATCAACTTAGGTATAACATCTGCAGGCGGGGCCATATGCACCAGCTTTTCTCCCGCAAAGACACCAACACCACTAAAACGAAAACGCCCAGCTTCATTTGTTAGCTCCGCCATCAATATCTTATGGGATTTCAATAGATCATCCATATTAAATGAGTCGAATGTAAGCATAAGGCTGTAAACATCAAAAGCATTTTTAACTTCGCGTATTTCATTGGGTGAGCCAAGAACACGTTTACCGTTAATAATGTCCGTCATTTGTTCCAATGACAGCGAGTTGTTCTCAATTGCCAGTGACGAATGAATGGTCCGTATTTGATTATCCCTGCGCAAATGAGGGTTCACCGCAGTTTCGCTTTTTACAGTAATAACGCCCACTAGCTCGCTGATTTCAGCGACCAGGTGAATGATTACATCTGTGACACTATATGGTGGAACATAAGGCTTTTCTGGCACAGGCTCACCACCTAACTACTACTTATACGTTATCATACCGTTCAAGTTGTAAAAATACAAGATTTTTCAGCAGATCACTTGAAAGTCCTAAATCTTTTGGCCGAACTGTGGCCCAGGCGTAAAATTTCACTTTACCCACGATCTTGCCGGGATTATTTCCGAATGTAGTCCTGGGCTTGTTTTCCAATTGGATTAAGCAGCTAAATGAGTTTCATATTGTTGATAAAATTTTGGTCATTCGGGCGATAAGACAGAGCGAATTTTTGTGTATGATAATCCTAGTAACAACAGAAAGACCTCTGAGAGGTCTTTCTGTTGTTACTAAGGTTTATTGAGTGTGATTAAACCGAAAGAACGATTCGGCCAGCTATTTCACCCTTCGGAATATTCAAAATTGATATGTCTGTAGTCACTAGCCTTGC
>NZ_JYNH01000225.1 GCF_000960765.1 Desulfosporosinus sp. I2
TTCTAATCCAAGGTTGTTCCTCAACAAAACTTCTTACTAAGAATGTTGAAGAAATCCAGAAGATTACTGTGGTTAATTTGAGAGATGGAAATCGCACGTCGGAGATTACGCAAGCTGAAAATAGAGATTTAATCAATACAATTTACAACTCAATTAATGCAACAAAAACCCGAACGGAAACCAAACCTGATGCTTCGGAAGAGCAGACAACCGAACCGCATTTTACAATTACAATATACGATTCAGATGGTACTCAAGAGAACATATACTCGACCGAAGGTGGTGGATTTTTTTATAAAAGATTATCTGGATTCGGATGGGTGGGCGGTAGAAACAATGGTTTATATGAGGTCATAAATAAGCTATAACGACAGTATAAGGGTAGGTTAAACGGCGAAGATGCAATCTGGTATTAATCAGATACGTAGAATATTTGGTGAACATTAATCTGAAAAATGGTTAAACAAATATTAAGCTTTAGTAAGACCTTCTCAAAGAGAGCGTGGTCCGTGGCCTAACCAAGGATAATCTCTGAGAGAATTTTTGGGTAGTGTTTAGACGAAAGATAACTTGAGAGTGTATTAACCAGAGGGGAGGCATTAACTATGAAGAAGATTGTCCTATTTAGTATACTATTGATTTTTTCTTTTTCTTTAGCTGCTTGCTCTAAGCCTGTAACTAGTGCTGATGAATCTCAATCATTAGAAAGAAACACTGTAAATGCACAAAAGGGAGTAGAAGAATTTAAGAAAAGGGCAGGAGAAAAAGGATTAACGGAATCAAAGGTACATACGCTTGGGAATCTTGGCTATTTAGAACAAGAAATATTGAATCTCTCATCTGATAAAATAGCCGAGATTTTCGCGCCTGGAGCAACAAATGATGGTGCTCCATTATTTATGGCAAATGATAAACAAATAGAGGAACTTAAAGAAGTTAGTATTGATAGTAAGATGAGCGCAATTTTAGGAAACTTAGGATATACATATGATAAAATGTTGAGGCTGTCTCCTAATGAAGTTGATTTTGTATTCCCGAATACTGAACTTATGGCTAATCTGGCACAGAAAGGATTTAGCGAGCAAGAGGTTCAAAGTTGGCTTGATAAAGGTAAAACATATAAAGAAGTCATAAGAGAAGCTTTGATTTCAATGTCGGTAACAGGATGTGGGACAAAGGTAATAAAGGATGTTAATAAAACAGGTAACATTAACCTGCAAACCAATAGTGAAAAGGTCAACTATAATACCAAAGAAGTTGATATTACCTATATGAATGAAAAATGTGGTTTTACTCTCGATTTCCCTAGCTATTGGAATGAAGAATATTTTATTGAAGATTTAAACGGTATGGGTGTAAGGATACATCATAAGGATACATGGTTAAAGAATGGGGCAGGAACTCTTTTTCAAATAACGGTGTTTGATAAATCAAAAGATGAGTGGAACAAAATTGGCAAAATACTCGTAGAAACAGTAGGACTACGGAAGATATATGAAAATGACAAAGAGGTGTTCGGATTTTCTTGTCCAACTGATGTACAATATATTCCAGATGATAAGGATTTGTGTAGTCAATATATGAAGATGGAAAATGACGTTTTCAAAGTAGTGGAGACCTTTAAAAAAATAAATTAGTATTTGTTTGATGGCAACGATTGTAACATCGATGATAATAGGGACGTCGTAACCCGACGTCGCAAACCTCAGAATGTAATCCGTATTATTTAGGTCTGGTTCAAGGCAGGGGGTGTTCATGATAAAGAGTGGGCTACCATACCGTATACTTATAAAGAGCAATCTATTACTGGTTACGTTAGTGTTAATTTTGCCAATTTTGCTTACCGCTTGTGCTAGCGTGAAAAATATACGGGTTAATGAGTTGAATAGCTTTTTCAAAGATTTATCACGAAAACATAGTGGTATACAAAAAGTTAAGATTCAACAAATCGGCGATGAGTATTTAACTGTTAACTTTCAATTAGAACAGGATTTGGCACCTGAAGTAAGGCAAACATTGTTTGAGCGAACCAGGGATTACATGCAAAATAATCAGACCAAAAAGTTAGTGTGCCAATATCTTGGAAAAAAAGGTATTGAATGTGATGTACTTTATAATCGACTTGGTGTTAGATTTGAAAATGTTCATACTGAAGACTACTGGGTCTATTATAAGACTTTAGATACTGGCCAATGGGAGTTGGTTACTAAAAACATAGAAGAGGTAACGGTATCGCCGATACACTAAAAATCTATAACCTTAAAGATTTGTGCTAGACATAATCGCATGTTGCTTCAGATAACTGTCCTTCTTTAATGAAGAAATAGAACAGCTTATGACTAATATTAAAAACGCCCCATAGCACCCCAAGTGTATAATGCCAATTCTTCCTTACATTGAAATCTCCAACTTTTTTAAAAAATATGTAACCTTTTGTACCCCTTGTATACTCTATATCAGGGAGAACAACATTTTGACCTTTTGTACGCTAAGATGCATTACTTGAACTTGACCATGATTATAATAAATATTGCAAATAAACTCCAAAATAATCCTCTCCGAGTCTGGTAAAGGATACCTCTCGCACGCATCCACGCGTACAAAGTTAAAAATTTTACCAGAATGGGGGTTATAATCATGGGTATAAAGCATGTAATAGTTTGCCTCATTGCAATTCTTACTTTTACGGGATGTTCATCTCAAAAGACAATTGATGATGGCACAGTGACCGCAATTGTGGCCGTCCATAAAACAATAAAACATGAGCCTTTGATGTTTGCCGACAAGGGAAAGGTCAAAGTGGTCATAGTGAAAAATGAGGATATTAATGGTGATGGAAAAATTGAGAGAATTGAATATACCGCAGCAGACCTATTAGAAAGTGTTCAAACTATAACCTTGAAAATCAATGAAATTGAGACCTCATTCATTGCGTCTAATCCATCTTTGGATTTTAATATTATCGAGATTAATAATAAGGATAAGTTCAAAGTGATTGATATTTTTGAAGAAGGGCCAAGTGGTGACCCAAAAAGCACCCTATTTATCTATAGTGGAAAAACAATTCAGAAAATTGGAGAGTTACTAGCAGACGAATACAATTTAGATGGGCTATCAAAAATATGGACGCCTTTAGATACTATTAGTTTCCTAGAACCAAAGATTAATCTTGGGTGGACTGAAATGAATGATAGACAGCAGCTTATTTACAAGCAAATCGACAAAAGTTCATCTCTTAATAAACGATATAGGATATCGGTTGCCCAAGATTCTGAAAATTCCCCTAGGAGAATATATAAAACCCTAGACTCCAGCCCCTATGGAGAAGATTTTATCGCTGAGGTAAGGTTGGGGGATGAGGTTACGGTTACTGATATTAAGAAGCAAGGCGGCAAGGAGGTTGCTTTAAGAGTAAAGCTAGACGATGGAAAAGAAGGTTGGATGATTCACTTATTTGGAGGGGATTAAATTTTGTGTATTCGGACAACGACTTTGTAGTAGAAATGGTCGCTTCGTAAGATGGGGCTATAACCAGACGTCGCAACCTTTAGCTGTAAATTAGTAGCGATAGCGGCACATAAGATTACCTTAAGAGGGGATGGGACTGTGAAAAACAAAGAGCGAATCATATGGATTGGTTCATTGGTCATAACTCTAGCCGTATCCTTAATCGTTGTTCATCAATATCAAACCAAGTTAAGCAACTCTGAGCAAAAGAGGATAAGTCTTTCTAACGACATTATCCAACTACAGCAACAAAATGGAGATTATGTCACTCAAGTAGCGGAATTAATGGGCGACATTGAAAACTTTAGTTATGGCGATGAACTTACCTTTTATAAAAATGATGAAAAATCTAATAAAAACCCGACGGCTATCAGCGTTGTTACTAAATCCCTTGAGGCTAGCAAGACAAATGATTATGATACATGGTTGTCCACATATACAAATGATAGACAAAAGGGTTTCTCCAGAGAGGCAAATGGTAAATTTGGCGTTATCAGGTTAGATATCTTGAGTATTCATTATGTGACAGATACAAGATATAAGCACAATATATTAAAGAGTGAAAGAGCAATTGAAAAAGGCTTGACAGCAGACAATATAGCAGTTATATCTGCTCTTTACGAAGCAAAATATGACGGTACAAAAGCGCCTTCAAGTTTTGGTGATTTTGACTGGCATTATGTTCTTATTAGAGAAGATAAAGATTCACCGTGGCTTATTCAGGAGTGGGGATATGGATTTGGAGGAATCTAATCCAGTTATATGAGTAAACGAAAATAGCCCCACCAAGTTTAGATTTGGGCTACGTCAGTCTTTGTTTAAATGGTTCTCGGCGAATTGGGGATTGGCTCTGACCAAAGGTAAGTGTCAAATACAGCTCTGTCGCATTTTTCTATTTATGTGCAGTTTAGTACAATCAAATGTTCTGACAGTTAAGTGACACAG
>NZ_JYNH01000226.1 GCF_000960765.1 Desulfosporosinus sp. I2
ATAAGCCTAAACTAACAGTGTCATTTTTCTATACCAAATGCTGACCTTTTATAGGGAGCCTAACAAAAAATGTTGTCCCTGCACTGCCTGTATCAATAATAATCGTACCTCCGTGTCGATACACGATGTTATAAGATACCGGCAAGCCTAACCCTGTACCATTTTCCTTCGTCGTCAAAAAAGGTTTACCTATACTTTCCAAAATTCGTCCTGAAATGCCGGATCCCTGATCGCAAAACGTGATGACGATGTGATCTCTTTCCAAAAAAGTTCTAATTGTCAGAGTTCCGCCTGCCTTCATAGATTCTAATCCATTACGCGCTAAATTTAAGATGACCTGCCGAATTTCTTGATCATTTAATTCAAGGTTAGGGAGCTCTTCAAGTTCGGCAACAATAACTTGCTCGTTCCTTAAAGCATCCGCTTGTAACATGGGTAGCAGTTTATTGATAATAGTATTGAGGTTTTGCATTCTAAGATTAATAGGAGTATTTCTACTTAAAGAAAGAAACTCTGTGATAATTGAATTGCAGCGATCCAATTCTTCAATCATGAGTTGAAAATAGTCCTTAAACTCCAGAAGTTTCGGTTTCGCTTCTAGCAACTGAAGAAATCCATGAACAGTTGTCATTGGATTCCTAATTTCATGGGCGATGCTTGCAGCCATCTGACCAATTAGATTTAAACCATCGAGCCTTTGCATTTCTGCTTCCATTTTTTTGCGTTCAGTAATATCACGGTGGATACCCATTATACCGGTTATCTGACCTTGATCATCTCTAATCGGTGAAATACTCAACGACACGTCGATGACCGTGCCATCTTTCTTTTGACGTTTCATATCATAGCCTACAATTTCTTCACCGAGTTTTTACCCTGTCAAGAATTTTTTATCAATTCCGCACTACTTTCGGGCACCGCTAAGATAGTAATCTCTTGCCCTAAGACTTCTGGCGCTGTATAACCATAAATTTTTTTCCCAGCCGGATTAATACTTGTTATTTTATAGGCCAGATCAATCGTCGTAATTATATCATTAGAGTTTCTCACGATGGCTTCAAAGGTTCGGAGTTGCTGAGAATGCGCTTTTACTGCAGCTAATAACGGCGTCAATTCTGGGAGAAAATCCGTATCAACTTGCACACCTTTATCATGGAGAATGGCCTCAGCTAACAAAATTATTTGCTTTCTGATTTTTCTTATTAGGAACAAAGTTACCATAAATGGAATGGCAACTAAAATCCATAAGCCTCCATAGTAAAAGCCTAACATAAATACTAAGATAAAGTACATTAAAATAATGCCAATCACTATATACGACGTTTCATATATTGCGTTTGAGCGCCGTATCTTATGCCTGAGCTCCAAGGCTAAGCCCCCTTATATGTTTTTCAAACCCAATTAGTCCATTTTATCTTCAACCTTTCTATACTATTGCTACTTTCTTATCGGCAAAAGGGTTGCGGATAATTACTAAAATTAAACAATTCAACGGGCAAAGTTCAATCACATACTAACTATTTCCTTCATTCCATCCGACATCCGATATTTTATGATCAACGCTCAAATGAATAACAGGGTCAGGTAGATATTTTCTACTTGACCCTGTTATTCATTTGAGCGTTGATCATACATGTCATAAAACTGTATATCTTCAGACAAACCTTTTTAACCATCTCCCATTCATAGTCTTTCACGTAAAAGTAACAACCTCAACATAATCCACTTTCCAATCTTCGTAAATTTCCATCGCAAATCTGAGAAAAATCCCATTATTAACATCCTCCTTTTTTACTTAATATTAAGTTGCCCTAATTTCCGAAAAATGTGTAAGTAATTTCTTTCCATGACTGTAACAATTAATGAGACAGGAATACCCAGCTCATTGGGTTATTCCTGCCTCTTTAATTGTTACAAATCTTTAAATATCCGGTGCGTTTATATCGATCTTTTGCCCAATATTTTTAAACTCAAGTGTCATCGTCATGGGGTCGGACTTAGCCTTATTTTTAGCTTCGATAGTCGCTTTTAAAAGCATTTTATCTGATTTACGAATATAAAGCGTATATTGAAAATCGGTCCAAAATACCTCCATCATTTGATTTTGTACACTAGGTTTTAATTGACATACCCAAGCCTTATCTCCGTTAACTTTCGCTTGACCGCTAAGCATCACCTCACCAAGTTCTTTCAATTGTAGCGAAGATAAAGGGTTGAGCTCCGCCAGAAAGACTTCTTGAGTAGCCGGAGCATTAGTAAACCGTATCCACTTCTTGCTGAAAGGATCTTTGCTGTAGGTAGAATCTCCGATTTTAATCATTTCCACTTCGCTGCCAACCAGCTGTCCCAAGATACGTGTGTTCCCACCGTCCTTTTCTCCTAGAATCTGAGTGAGTATGCGATCTTTTCCCTCGACCCATTGATGTTGGGTTAGACTGTAGCGAAAAGAGGTCGCAGCGTTCAATCGTTCTAAACCGTGTGTGACTAAATCAGTGGGGTCTGGCTGCCAAAAATAGCGTCCTAAAAGTCCCCCCATCAACACGATGCCGACACCGATGAGTAACCATAATCCTCTTTTCTTCATATCATGCCTCCCTGGCGGAGTTCTTACCCTACTTTATGTGTTTCATGCTTGCCCTATTCCACTAATATAGGAACATATGCATAAGGAATTGCCCTCGCGTTAAACTTGGGCAATTCCTTATCCCGGACTTCAAGATTATCGATTACAAAATTTCATAAGTACCAAATTCCCATTATATTAAGCCATATAACGCTTATAAAGCAAAAAAGATGGTTATGATAACTCCAGAAACTGGTAGAAATCACAACCACCCAACAAATACTTATACACCTCTTGAATCCTTGGAGACTCAGTATTTACCCTACACCCACACCCATTGACAAAGATGTATATGTACGTTATAATGTACGCAGCGGAGGTGATAATATGACCAATACGAATGCAACAAATTTAAGAAGAAACCTATTTGAATATTTGAATTCAGCGATTGAGTTTAATGACATTATCAATGTAAATACAAAAAAGGGAAATGCGGTTATTTTAAGCGAGCAAGAATACAACGGATTGATGGAAACGCTCTATCTTTGCTCTATTCCCGGAATGAAAAAACGCTTGGAAGATGGTCTTAACGCAACGATTGAAGACTGCGTGGAATTCAAATGGTAAAATATAAGATTGTCATACTAAAACAAGCAGAAAAAGACAAAGAAAAAATCAAGCAGTTTCCAGCGTTAAAAGAGAATGTAGAAAAGCTATTAGCCTTCATGCAAGGAAATCCGTTTCAAAACCCACCACCGTATGAAATGCTCATTGGTGATCTGAAAGGGCTATACTCAAGAAGAATTAGCCGACAACACAGATTAGTTTATAAAGTGATTGAGGAAGAAAAAACGATTGTTATTGTTAGTATGTGGTCGCATTATGAGTTTTAATGGGGTTAATATATTTCAAAAACGATATTTTTAGATATTAAAGCACCTGTGCATGTACTGCCCTAGGTGCTTTTTGTTAGCTTTATTGGTGGGAAGCCACCAGCTTCACTCCCACTCAATCGTTCCAGGCGGTTTCGAGGTAATATCATAAACCACCCGATTAACCCCCTGCACTTCATTCACAATCCTTGAGGAGATATTATGCAGGACTTCATACGGCAACCTGGCCCAATCCGCCGTCATAGCATCTTCGCTGGTGACAGCTCTGAGGATGATGGGGTATTCGTAAGTGCGACCATCACCCATGACTCCGACGCTTTTGATGGAAGGGTATGCGTTTATGATGTTTTCATATTTGCCGTTTATGAAGTTATCGTTTACCCAGTCAATTTTACTATGTTTCAACACTTTCCTCAACTGTTAAACCAAAGGCAAAAAACACGCGTTGAGGTGCCCTTTTATCATAGAATACTTTAATGCGTAAAGGTCAAATATACCAAATATTTCTTTAGGTGATGCTCTATATGTATCAAGTATCGGGAATATCATGTATGAATTCTTTCCAGTTAACTAAATAGTGAACAAAAAAAGAAGGGGTAATATTAATCCCTTCTCAACTTTAGCTCAATTCTTATTGGCAAAAACCTATTTCTTCTGGGAAACCCGTACATATATGGACGAAAATGATATAATAATATTGCCTACATAAATTATCTACAGGGAGGTAAATATCATGGATGCAGAGGAAACGAAGGATGCGATTAGAGAATTTATAAACAATGTAGATGATGAAGGTTTAAAAAAGCTGTGGAAATTTATATATGTGGATTTTGAAGTGGTAGCAACTGAAGAAGACATAAAGGCAATAGAAAGGGGCGAACAAGAAATAATGAATGGAGAATTAAGGAGACTTTAACTCTTTCCCCCACGAAAACTTTTATCTGAAGCCAAATCA
>NZ_JYNH01000227.1 GCF_000960765.1 Desulfosporosinus sp. I2
GGGAAACGTCCCTTCAATGTTTTCTACAGCCAAAATTGGCTGTCCGGCTGTAACACGACCCACAATCGGGACATTAATTGCTTTCTTCATATCAATAGGATCAATAGAGCTATCTAAGATTTCTATCGCCCGAGGCTTTGTAGGATCCCGACGGATATAACCTTTTTCTTCTAACGTTTGTAAATGACCATGTACAGTGGAGCTAGATAACAATCCTACGGCTTCGCCAATTTCCCGAACTGCAGGAGGATATCCCTTTTTACGTATTTCTTGTTTAATAAACTCTAGAATATTCGTCTGTCGCATCGATAAATCCGGGTACATAGTATAAACACCCCCATCTATTCAGGAATATTGTACCATAACATGGCTACAAACTGCAAACAAATGTTCGTTATGTGCCTAGCATAACCATGGATGGAGAAAGGAAAGATAAAATTGAAGAGAATAGGAAAGGGTATGAAAATTATAACGCTAATCCATCTTAGATTAGTTCAACTCATTATTCTCATTCTTTTTGCGGCTATTGCATGGCATTTACTACACAAACCACCTAACATATCAACCGATATTTACCCATACTTAAGTTCAATAACACCCACTCTTGTTAAACAGTGTCAAGAAGATACTATCAAATTCCCGACGATCGTTTGGGAGGATTTATTAGCAATACATTCAACTCTATCTGAAAAAGAATCCCTGGTCCTAATAAATCAACTTCGAGTCCAAGTTTCTTTTAAGGACTTAAATTGGGGGAAGCTTCCGTCAAGTACGATCAAAGCTATTCGGAGGCATCGAGATATTTTAAGACAATATCCCTATTATCAACCTCACAAATATACATTTCCTGTGCATGGAACAACATGGTTTGACGATAGCTTTGGTGCAGATCGGGAAGGTGGATCCCGAAAACATGAAGGGACGGATCTGTTTGGAAAAGAAGGGACACTCATTATCAGCACCTGTGGAGGAAAAATTGAACAATTAGGGTGGAACCGGCTTGGAGGGGAACGCGTCGGTGTTCGTGGAGATGATGGAAATTATTATTACTACGCCCATTTGCAATATATTTCTCCGCAACTAGTCAAAGGGAATCGCATTGAAACAGGGGAAGTCATAGGAGGAATGGGGCATACTGGAGATGCCTTGACAACCCCTGATCACCTTCATTTTGGGATTGAGATACCGAATGGACAATGGATCAATCCGTATCCTTTTTTGGCAGCATGGAAACTTTGGACAAAATAGGATAGAAGGAGAGGGAAGAGTAACGATGACTTGCCCATTATCCTAAAGTTAGTTATAATTACGTTGTTTGCATAGTTTACTAGATTAGCTAAGAAGAGTGCAAATAATAAATAGTTATAGGATGAAGTCGTAATACAATGCTTTGTCTACACATTTAAAGAGGGGTTAATCATTGAACTACCGAAAACGAAAACTTATAAGATTGCGGAAAACCTTGACAGTTTTTTTATTATGTATATTGTTGCTGGTGGGATTTCGATATCTAAGTCCTCTTAATGCCAACCACCTAGCTTCATTTATTGAAGCTAACTTCAAATCGTTTAGTTTAGCGACCTTATTATCGAGTCAAGTCACTTCAACAAGTATTAATTCTTCTGCTATCTCAGCTTCAACATCTTCTGATTCTTCTCCCTCTACTCATATAACACAAGGGGTAAGCTACGTCCTGGTGGATCCCGAAGCAAACCAGATTCTTAAATCGCAAAATGCTGACTTACATCGAGCGCCAGCCAGCACATTAAAACTTCTCACTGGGCTGATTGCGGAGGAGAATCTAAAAGAAACAGATATCATACGAGTCGGTAAAGAAGTGAATATTGAAGGCTCAAAATTGGGACTCAGTCCTGGAGATGAAATATCAGTCCAGAACCTTTTAACAGCACTTTATGTCCACAGTGCCAATGACGCTGCCGCAGCACTAGCCGTTAAAATTAGCGGTTCAATCCCTGAATTTGCTCAGAAAATGAATAATTATGCCTCTACGACTTTAGGATGCCAAGATTCTCACTTTACAAACCCACATGGATTGCCAGATCCTGACCAATATACCACTGCAAAGGACCTTAGTATCATCGCCAATCACTTTGTCCAGAATGAAAAACTCATGAAATATGTTCAAAAAACCAGCGCCCAAGTTCAATGGAAGGACGTCCAGGGTAAGAGTCATAACGCTGATTTACAAAATACAAATCTTCTCCTAAGGGTTTATCCAGGTGACTTAGGTTTAAAAACTGGAACAACCACAGAAGCGGGTCAATGCCTAGTCTCCTATGTTAAAAGACCAGATGGTGAATTATTACTAGTCTTATTAGGAAGTGAGCAACGTTATAAAGATTCTATCACCTTACTGGATGAAACTTGGGCAGAGCAACGATCAGCTGCTGCACTTCGAGGGCTATCAAAAGACCCAAAATCGCTTATTTCGAGTCCGGGAATTTTTTGATTCTCGTTTAAACTAAACAAATTACTACTTTGGAGGTTTGAAGAACTTGAATAACCTTGGTGAGCCATGCGTATTAGAAGACCGTGTTTGTACCGAATGCGGTGAATGTGATCTTTGTGATCTTGATCCGACCAAACAATGTGATAATTGCTGTCAATGTATCAAAAGCCCAGAGGGTGACTTCGCTGAAATTGAGATCGATGATATATTATTAAATATCGAAGAGAAGAACTAATAGTCTTATTGTATGATGAAACCGTACTTCTTTTGGTTACTAAATAGTGATAATATTAATTCAAATTAATATTATCAAGGGTCATGGAGTATTCATTATGGAAGATAAAAACCAGAAAACAATATTTAGTGAAAATGGAAGGAAAGTAAAAAAGATTCTAGGACTTGAACGGAATATCTTCTTTGTCGGAACTACTAGCTTTTTAACAGATACTGCAACAAAGATGATCTATGCAATTATGCCGTTATTTTTAATGACCTTAGGAGCTACAAAAACAGAACTTTCATTAATAGAAGGTCTAGCAGAAAGCACAGCCTCCGTTCTTAAAGCGTTATCAGGTTGGTGGAGTGACAAAATCGGAAAGAACAAGCCTTTTATGATCATTGGATATGCATTTACGGCAATACTAAGTCCATTGTTCTCAATTGTTACTTCTCCGCTGCATGTGCTAATTGTTCGATTTATTGAAAGGGTTGGCAAAGGGATAAGAACGGCCCCAAGAGATAGCTTAATTGCTGGTTCTTCTGGTGACAACACGAAGGGGAGAAGCTTCGGTTTTCATAAGGCTATGGATAATAGCGGTGCAATACTTGGGCCCCTACTAGCGTTTGGAATTCTGTCGATTTTTCCAGGCGACTATCGGAAAGTATTTATGTTTGCTGCAATACCCGGTTTGTTAGGGTTGATTTCAATAATATTTTTTGTGAAAGAAGCAAAAAAAGAGCAAGAAGGGCTTCTAGGAAGGATTACTTTAAAGGATTTTTCTGTGAAATATTATATCTTTCTTGGAATTACCTTTATATTTACACTTGGCAATTCAACTGATGCTTTACTACTTATTAAAGCTAGTGATATAGGAGTAAAGGATGCATTTATCCCGATTATTTATCTTATCTTTAACTCAGTTTCAGTTATGTTCTCTGTTCCTGCCGGAATATTGTCAGACAAAATAGGCCGGGAAAAACTTATAATATTTGGGTATTTACTTTACTCAAGCATATATTTTGGGTTTGGAAAAACAAACAGTCAAGGTGTTCTAATCTTGCTCTTTGCTTTATATGGCCTTTATAGTGCGGCAACAGACGGAATTCAGAAGGCCTTAGTTTCAGACTTGATTGATAAGAGGAAAAGAGGCACAGGCCTTGGACTTTACAATTGTTTGGTCGGAATAACATTACTCCCAGCCAGCGTAATTGCAGGTCTGCTTTATGATCATATTAATAACAGGGCACCGTTTTACTATGGGTCAATCATGGCTCTAGTTGCCGCTTTGCTAATGTTGCTATTCTATTGGAAAGGTAAAACCAAACCTAATCAAATTTCAGGCAATTAAAAGTTATCCACTTTGTATTTTTTAAGGTTATATAGTAAAATAAAATTAACAATTTTAGATTGGAGATGAAAAGATTGCGTAATTTTTCTTGCTAATTATCTAAAGCATAATGAAATTTGGAAATGGTGGCAAAAACCGTTTGCTTTGTTGTGCTTATGCAAGAAAGTTACTATCTCTTTTCACTCAAATAATACCCATTTACC
>NZ_JYNH01000228.1 GCF_000960765.1 Desulfosporosinus sp. I2
GATGAAAAATGGATTTATAAATGCAAAAACTGCGGTTTAAAAGAAAGCGTATTTATTCAATTACAGTCCCCTATTTAGGCAATACATGATCACGTCCAATTTCTACCTCCAAAAGCCGATTTTAGTATTTAATAACCCAATCAGCAACGAAAAGCCCTTTAGCAAATCCGATCCCCTGAGCATCAACGGTTACTTCTGGCTTCCGGATAAGATTACGGTCATAATACACCGTGATTCCGTCAACGTTATATACTTCAAACTTGTCCGGTTTGCGCGGGTGTCCTTTACGCACGGAAGGGGGGACAACGAGCGGAATACAGCATTGCTGGACTTCAACGAGTTCAATATAAAGCTCGCTTTTTCCGGCTTTTTGGAGGAAATTCATAGCCTTCTGTGTAATGTTAATCTTCATGCTAGTTTAAGTTTCAGGTTTGGCATTTTTTTGCCCAAGTAGCTCAAACCATTTTCGCACCGATGAAATGAGAATGATAATAACCAAAACTAACATAATCCCGGATAACGTGGCTAATAGGGTTTTTCCGGTGGGCAAATAGCTGTTCACGATATTCTGATAACCTGCTGCGATGGTTGTTGCCGCCACGAAGATAAAGGGAATGATCGTGATCCAAGCGTAGCGCGCTTTACCCATTCGGATAATCATAGCTGTTCCGATGGCTAATGCCATCGAGGCCAACAACTGATTAGCAACCCCAAAGAGAGGCCAGATGGTAGAAATACTTCCATTGTAGACCAGGTATCCCCAGGAAAAAGAAATCAAGATACTCGTAAAGATAATGCCCGGCCACCAGTTTGTTGAACGGAGCGGTTTATAGATATACCCTCCAAGTTCTTGTAGCAAGTAACGTCCAACCCGTGTACCAGCATCGATCGTGGTCAATATAAACAATGCTTCAAACATGATAATGAAGTGATAAAGATAACTGGAAAGCGCGGCCAAGAAGGGTATTTTACGGAAAATATCCGCCATGCCAACGGCAAGAGAGACAGCACCACCGGCCCGTCCGGCAACATTTTCGCCGACGAGTTGTGAAAGCTGCGTCAATTCCTGAACAGGCATATTTAGTTTAGCAAAGACCGAAGGGAGCGAATTGATGGCGAAATAATCGTTGGGATGGAGACTCGTTGCGGCGATTAAGGCCATAAGGGCCACAAATCCCTCAACCAACATGCCTCCAAAACCAATAGGAAGGATGTCACGTTCGAGTGAAATCATTTTTGGTGTCGTTCCTGTTCCGATAATCGCGTGGAAACCGGAGAGGGCTCCGCAGGCGATGGTAATAAACATAAAGGGCCAAACTTTGCCAGGAATAATCGGTCCGCCGCCATGTACATAAGAAGTAACGGCTGGCATGCGGAGATGGGGTTGAATGATAATAATCCCTATAGTGAGAGCCAACATCACTCCGATTTTCATGTAGGTACTCAAATAGTCTCGCGGTGTCAGCAGCAACCAAACGGGAAGGGTTGCTGCGGCAAACCCGTAAACGGCCAAGATGATGGCCAATTGCTCATGGTTAAAGGTGAAGTAACTGGCGATAAAGGAACGCTCGATAACCGGTCCAATGACGACACCGAGGATAATCAGAGAAACGCCAATAACAGTCGCTTCTCCGATTCGCCCGATACGCATCCAACGCAGATAGATGCCAATAAAAATGGCTATTGGAATGGTAACACCCACTGTAAAAGTTCCCCACGGACTGTTATAGAGGGCATTGACGACGGCGAGTGCTAGGCCAGCCATTGTAATAATTAAGATAAAGAGAATGGCAATGGCGGCGACAAGACCCGAGGATTTATTAAGTTCCTTACGTGCAATCTCAGCCAGTGATAGTCCGTCATTCCGAACGGAAGCAAATAAAATCACTAGGTCATGGACGGCACCGGCGAAAACCGAGCCAAGGAGGATCCATAACGTCCCGGGCAGGTATCCGAATTGAGCTGCCAATGTAGGCCCGATCAGGGGACCAGCACCAGCGATTGCTGCAAAATGATGACCAAACAGAACCCATTTATTGGTCGGTACATAATCGCGATTATCATTATGAATAATCGCAGGCGTCTTTCGGGAATCATCGAGGGCTAGAACTTTGGCAGCAATAAAGGCACCGTAATAGCGATATCCTAAAGTGAGAACTAAAGCAGAAATGACAATTAACCAAATGGCGTTCATCTCAAAAACCTCCTTATGTATTCGATTTTAATATGAATAATTTTAAATAAAATTATTCATATTAATGAAAAATAATTATCCTTCAAATAATCCTTAAGGGAATCATGTACAGAACGGAAACAATCTGATTTAATCTAGTCAATATTAAAATTTTAAGGGGATGCTGTTATGAACTATAAATGTCCGAAATGCAATATTGAGTATAGTAGCATAGCATGGGATACGGCAACACTGAAGGCTAAAGGTCAGAACAAGATAAATGATTTTAGTGATGATGATATTGAGTCTATCGAGATGCAAATACCGAACTACAGTTACATTTGTCCTGGGTGTGGGGCAGAATCAGTAATTGGTATCGCAGGTTTAACTTAATAATATCCTAATCGCTATGAAAAACAGGTGTACCATACGAAATTCTAATAAACCTATTAACCCATTGTTACGAAATCGCCCCCGGCACCGCCGAGGGCTTTATTGATAGGTACATCTCTGACAAGGCTTAAAACTCAACTTCATGTTTTAGAATTTCTTCAATTCGTCTTTCTATTTTATCCAAATCAAGTTGGGCTTCTTTTCTAATACTTTTTCGAAGCATAGGACCTATCTGATGAATATCATCATAGATGTCATGTAAAAGTTCTAGGGCAGCTGTGGCTTCCATAACTTCTTTGGGGGTTTCCACTATATTGGCTAAAACCGCTGTTTCGGTCCGTGAAGCAATTAGGGGAATGCCTATTTGTTCTACATACACGCGTGTTCTCCGTCTGGGACCTCGGTCTTCTTCGATTGGCTCCAACGCAATGATCTTATCGGAGCGTACGAATTTTCCATATCCCAAGGGAATAATGATATTTTCTCTAATTTCCAATTTGCTCCAATTCCTTCCTAATACCTTATCCGTAATTTTTCTGATACGTTGGTAATTATGCCAACCCGGAATCCCAATCCAGTTTAGGGAGTACAACTTGTATAAAGCAAAAGTTAACCTTTTGGTGAATACAAAATAGCCCTCCCCCCCTAAGCGAGAGAGGGCATACTCATATGTGCTGCAATTAATCCCAGCGTTCGCTTGACCTTAACTTGGATCTACTTCATCATAGACCGCTTTCACAACCTTAGTGTAATTGCCTTTGTTAACATCTTGGGTAGAGGCATCCTGGTCTAGATATTCATCGTTTCCAGGGGCAGTAGTTGGCTGCTTTAATTTGTTCTTTTGGGTTTGCTCACCGTTCTTTTTCATGGTATTCCTTCCTTAGGTTGAAATTCGCCCATTAGCGAGATGATTTTAGTTTTTCCGTTTTTTGGTAATAGATTTATTGTGTATCCAAATCAGGGTCTAAGCTCTCATAAGTCTATAAATTTAAACAGCCTTAGAGTAATTGTTTCTTCTTTTCGTACCACCTTGGATTTCACAAGAATAGACATGAATTCTTCTTCATCATTTCTTTTTGTAGCCCCTGACCACCATTTACAAAAACTATCACTATCTAAATTGACAAGTTCGGATACTTTTACTTGTAGCACCTCCTAGTATAGTAATATTCCCCAAGATGGATTTATCTTTACCTATGATGGTGCTGGAATGTTCTACCACTAGGCACTCGGTGGCACTCCGCTTATATTTCCCACCAAGAAATATTTATAGTTAAACGATTACTCGTGTTATTAATATTTCTTAAACAAACCGTAAAGCTATTATTTTCAGTTATAACAAAGCGTCCATGAAAATTAATGATTACGGGATCTCCAGTTTGGATTAAAGACCTTAGCAGTTGCCCACCTATCGTCATATCGCTGTTCTGAGAAATGAGCTTGGCTGCTAGAACGCTGTTATCGCCGCAGGCCGTATTTAGGTTCCGTGGCATTATGACAATTCCCGGAGCAGAAAGCGAACCATTACGTATCAAGTTAATTACCGTACTTGCCTTAGAACCTTCGGAGATGGTTGAAATGCACGCTACTTTATCTACATATTAGCTGTTTCTGGGTTAGAAAGAATTGATTAACCGCCAAAAGGTTTGGAGCGTATTTCCCGGATAAGTAT
>NZ_JYNH01000229.1 GCF_000960765.1 Desulfosporosinus sp. I2
GGTAAAGGTACCGGTAAAGGTACCGGTAAAGGTACCGGTAAAGGTACCGGTAAAGGTACCGGTAAAGGTACCGGTAAAGGTACCGGTAAAGGTACCGGTAAAGGTACCGGTAAAGGTACCGGTAAAGGTACTGCTAGAAGGCGCCGGTAAAGGTACCGGTAAAGGTACTGCTAGAAGGCGCCGGTAAAGGTACCGGTAAAGGTACTGCTAGAAGGCGCCGGTAAAATCGGTAGGTTAGGGTACTGGCACGTATTGGAGAATTTCCACTTTTTGAGCAGGCACATAAATAGCCTGCTCATTATTTGAAAAAGCCAGCGATTAACTTAACTATACCCCCAATATCGGACAGTTTTAAAAAAAGTTCCGACATTGGGGGCATTTCTGTTGATAGAGCTAAAATGAGTAATAGAGCCTATGAAATTACGGCTACTTTAAAAACTCTGCTTCTCATTCAGGGTGAAGACTATAAACTTGTCACACTTTAAAAAACTTGTACATATCATAAAGTAGAAATAATCATCAAGTCCTATCCCAAACTTCTTATCTTATGTCGCCACGCTTGTGGCTAATAAAGAGAAAGGGGATCTATCATATGTTATTTAGATCACGAGGTTTTATTGTAGGTTTATTTAACAATTTTCGAATTGGTACACGTTTGGGAATAGGCACCGATTCAAGTTTTTGGGTTGGCCGTTTTGGCGGAATTCGAGATGGAGTTGCAATATTGACTAATGCTCAACTGTTTGCCAACATTGGAAAACCAGTCGATGGAACCCGCCCGCTTGTCCGAATCCCAATCCATCAAATCACGTTTGTTTCGGAATAATTCGAACTAGGTTCAAGGTTTCATGGATTCTTCTTCAAGGTGCAGAAGGTTGTTTAAACACGAAATGGCATGGGGATTACAATAATCTACCATGCCATTTCGTTAGTCTATTTCTGCTTTGAAGGATCGACTCCCCCTTACGCTCAGTAAGATTGACTCTTCTCAAATCCCAAATATTCGCTAAACGCCCACTCGATCTATGAACAATCACTGGACATGTGAATAAGATATAGTAACAAAGCCATTATTTTCCATGTATCTCGATATAGGAGGCAAATCTCAATAAGCGAAGATCGCCAATGTTGCCCACTTATATTTATCGAAATAGAGTTAGCGATTATTATCGTGTAATTATCCTTAAACTATTTTCTAGTTCTCATCACATGAAGGAGGAGGGGATCCTATGAAAAAGGAATATGTAGCTACCCTATTATTTAAGAATCACAGGGCGGCAGATCGTCTAAATACTATTGAAGAATTATGTGACTCGGATTATCAACAAGAATCGTCAGAATCCCAAAATGATTCAGAGGAAAATAATGTAACATGTAAGTCTGATACAAATTCTAATGAATCTTCCCTGCCACAAAGACTTCTAAGCGTTATACGAAGAACTATAGAGTTACTCTGTCTTGACAGCAAAGAAAAATCTTTCTAATCTTTTAAGTGGTTTTAACAGAAATAGAATCTCGAAAACCCGCTGTTCGCCTATCACATGGGCAACACGCGGGTTTTAGTTGTTACAGAAAGGATATGATTATGGTGGGTCCTGAACGTCCTGTTCGAGTCTAAGTTAGCTTAAGACGCGGGTGATTTTAGACTGTCCAGATATTTTACGGCGTGCAGGGCCGCTGTTCCGCCTTCGCCGGCAGCTTTTATTAATTGAAAGGGTTGACCTGTGCAATCTCCTGCAGCATATAAACCAGTCATACTCGTCTCTAGCTTATGATTGACCTTAATGGCCGCATCGTCCATTTCAAGGCCGGATATCAGCTGCTCTACCGGAAGGGTATCTCTGATGATGAATACACCCTCCACCGACAATTGTTCCTCCCCTAGATCAAGTTGTTTGACGGTTTCAGTTCCTACGATTCCCTTAACCTTACCGTTTTTGACCTCGATTCGTGGATCAAGCCGCAAAACTTGGCTGTAATAGGGTATGAAATAAACTTTAGCACAGATATCCGCCATAAAATTAGCTTCATCTTCTCCTTCCGAATTGTAAGAAATGATAGCAACCTGCTTATTTTTATATAAAGGTCCATCACAGGTTGCACAATATCCCACGCCACGACCCAACAATTCGGCTTCACCTGGAAATAATTTTCCTGCTGAAACACCCGTGGCTAGAATAACAGCATCCGCTTCAAAGGATTGATCTTTACCAACCAGTGTATAAGGAGGCCCTGGGTAGATATTTGTTACTTGAAGGGGAATAATCTTAATTTCCATTTCCTGAAGGTGGTTTAGAAACCGTTGACGCAATTCTTCCCCACCTATTTCCGGAAAACCCAACCAATTATCAACTTGCGGAGCCTTGGAGAGCTTGGGGCTACAAAATTCTGTACCTAGAATTATGAAATCACGTTTTCGGATTTTAGCATTCAACGCCGCGGCCATCCCGGCCGGGCCACAGCCAACAATGGCCAGTTCGTAATGGTGTTTAAGAGTTTGAATATCTTCAGACATTAAGGTCATCCCTCCTCTAGTGATTAATCCTTTTCAAATTAAAGTCTTCCCTGAAAAGCTTGAAATTACTTAACGTACTGAGCATTAGACCGATTGACGGATATAGGTTTCAAGGAGTAAAATAAATGCTAGATAAACCTATATGCACATTGATAATAGCTGAGGTGTACACTATGAGTGATGATCGATCTTATAAATTCGATTCGACGATTTCTATGGAGCGTTCTATCCAGGCGGAACTACTTCTTCTCTTGGGCCAAAGACCTTCCCACGGATATGAATTGATCCAACGTCTCAATGAAGCTGATTTTAAAAGTGGAGAAGCAGATACGGCCACTGTCTATCGCAATCTAAGACGCATGGATAAGGACGAATTAATCCGGTCCCATTGGGAGATCAGTGAATCAGGTCCAGGTCGGAGACTCTATGAATTGACCCCTTTAGGCAAACAAACTCTGGATTTGTGGTCACAATTCTTGTCATTCCAAAAAGCAAAGCTCGAAAATTTCCAACAAGTCTATGACCAGTATGTAGAGTCTCTATCGAAAGAGGAAAACGAGGTGAATAAATCTTGACTAACTCAAATGTTCTTAGACTTATCCACGCTGGTGCCCTACAGCAGGTCATGGAAAGATGTCAGGATCTCTTTACTAAACAGAACCCGGATCTCAAATCCGAGATGAAAGGAGTAGGTTCTCGGGAGGGTGCCAAACGGTTATTATCTGGAGAACACTATGATGTCATTGCTCTCGCCGACCAAGCGCTCTTTGCGGAGCTGTTAGTACCTGACTTAGTCGAAAACTACTTTGTTTTTGCAGCAGATCAGATCGTCATTGCTTATACTGATGTTTCCAAGGGCAGCAAAGAGATCACTCCCAACAATTGGATTAATATGTTACTTGACTCTCAAGTACGATTCTGCCATTCAGATCATCATCTAGATCCTTGCGGTTATCGAGCCCTTATGGTCTGGCAATTGGCCGAAAAGTTCTATGAACGGTCAGGTCTCTTTTTAGAGTTGGAAGGGTCTTGTTCCCCTTTTGAGGTTTACCCGAAATCATTCAATTTGGCAAGTGATTTAATCAAGGGTAAGCTTGATTACGCGTTTCTGTATTCTTCACAAGCGAAACAATTAGAGCTTCCTTATATTACCCTACCTTCAAAAATTAATCTTTCTAATCCCGCATATGCCGATTATTATGACCAAGCAGCGGTATCCGTAGAAAGTAAAATTCCGGGCAACAACATCATCATTCATGGTAAACCTATAGAATTTGCAATTGGTAAATCCCGAAATAGCCAATTATCTGAACTCGCTCAAGCGTTTATTGATCTGTTGACAGGTCCGGACGGAGATTTGATTCTTGAGGAATGTGGTTTAATCCCCTGCTAAGCAATTTAATTGATTTAAGCTTCTCCACATTTATAATGTCTGGAAACTCTAAACTGGTATAACTTAGGGGGTTAAATTATGGGACTCAAAACAAAAATCGAAGCTATGCAGCCGATTGAACCACCTAGGAAAGTGAGCCTCTTCGAAATTGCCAAAACGGTTTTTCATATTGGGTTAGTGTCGTTCAGTTTGGCCGCTTTAGGAGAAGCTAAAAAATCTTTGGTCGATAAGAAACACTGGATGACAGATGAAGAATATCTGAACGGAGTCGCTCTATCTCAACTTTTACCCGGAGCACCCGCCGTAAATCTGAACAC
>NZ_JYNH01000230.1 GCF_000960765.1 Desulfosporosinus sp. I2
TAAGTTTTCCATACCACAGCTTGACGAATACGCTTCATTTATTTATAGCGGTGGCTTTGATCGGGTGCGAGATTAATCTCCTACATGCGTCTGGGGCTTCTCTACGGCAATACGCTTGTCGGATTTAGCGGCTTTGCAATGGGGTACCTTCCTTACACCCTTTTCCGAAAGCCCATGAAGCTTGGCTTAAGTCAACGATCTTAATTCACCAAGTCTACAATTGGCCTGAGCTTATAACCGGAAACCTGAGGGGGCAGCATGTTGTGGGTGTCATTTATTCTGTACTCCTGCTGGCGATACTCATTTGGGCGATACGCACTTCGGCTCGTGTCATGCATATTCCAGTAAAAACAGTGCTAAACCGGAATACAGAGTCTATCCAGTTGTCCTTAGATGTGGTAGAGACAGAGGGCGTCTAGAGTTTTGTGTAATGGTTATAATTACCATTAATGAATTGACCATTTATGCAAGATGTTAAAAGTCAGTTAGCCCGTCAAGTAGCCCTATTGTGTAAGACTGCAGAAGGTTTCTTTAAAACGAACTCTCCAAGAGATTCTTGAAACAGAATTGCGTGAGCATCTTGGCTACGAGAAGACAACGCTCTAACACCCCTTCGAGGCAAATTGGGGGTATTATTTCACGTTGCAGTAAGTTGAACTTACTGTAACGTAAACATAAAAGAGTTGCGCACAACTTTAGAATTGTGGGTAGTATAATAATGGAGGTGGACAATTATGCTAACAACCTTTGGATTTATTACGCCTATGACAGCAGGTATAGATGAAACAGGCAAAATAATCGAAACTTCAACGGCAACTATTGTCTTCACTTTACAAGGGAAAGGCAAGGGGCAAAAAGGATTGCTTACTGTACCTGCATTAAAGCCTGGGGGAATTTTCAACCAGGATAAGGACAAATCACAGAACAACGTAAACGCAACCGGAAATACAGGCAACAAGAATTGGCAAGTGGTTGCCAGAACGCGGAGGGTGCAAGGTACTATACTTAAACTTGCGGTGACTTCGGATGAGCTGAAATCTATCGTTCTCCAAGTGACAAAAAATATCCAGCTACCGAATGACCCAGCGGATAGCTACTACGAGGCAGGACAAACCCTGGAAATCATATTTAATGAATCCCTGAAAAACGCAGGCAGTTTCCAAGAGAGGCTCAAGCAAGGGTCGGATTTCGTAGTTACCGTCGCCCAGTACGCTATCCCTCCTGACGGCAAGGTTGTACTTGGAGCCTATTTAAAAGATACACTTTATATGCAAAACGGCAAGTACTACGATTCACAAGGCCAAGAACAGGACATTCTGCCATCGTCAGACCTACAGTTCCTTACGAAACCACAAGATGTTGTTCCTGTTGACTTGGAAATCACCAAAAATGACCAGAAAAGTGTTGACGAAGGGCATTCTCCCTGGCAACTAGACCCTGTCCAAGTAACGATGACATATGTCAGCTTAAGGATTTCTCCGAACGGAGTTAAAGGTGAATTTCCAGTCAAGTGGGAAAACCTGAGGGCTATCCAAAATACTCAGAAGGTAGCCATTATTGAGGTGGAGGGAGATAGCACCCCAATACGAAAAGTGTACCTGAAACGTTTGGTGAAACAAGACAATACAGGTATTTGGTCGGTAGTAGGTTACGACCCAGCCTAAAGCGAGCAGATTTCGGTAAAATAACTGCAACCAACCTGTCATTAACTCAATCCTGGGCTTTTCTTTTACGGCCTGGGGTTTGTTTTTGTCAGCAGTATCAATTATGCTGTGGGCTCCGCGTCAATAACGGTTTAATTAAATTTACTGTGGAAAAACGGCTATATGTGAGCCATAGGACTTTCAGTATAAAAATGCGCAACAACCCACTCAGGCTGTTACGCATACTTTAAAATTATTGGTCGGATTAGGATTTTTTCGCCTTTGGAACGAATGTTTCACAAGCAGTGTCGTCAGAAATACTAACAACATGTTCTGTTGTATTAGACCTGACTTCAATTGTAGATGCTTGGCAAAGGTCGCTACTGTTATAATAACACTCTTCTACTCTGCATTTAATATTGGACATATTATCTCTCCTCCTTTCAGATAAGATCATTATAATTTTAGCTTTTTTATGTGTTTTTATACAAACAGTGTTGTTGATTAACTCAAACGCGGAACATGCTGTGCGAAACAAACTGAGCGAACATTGCAGGATTCATCAGTGAATGCCGATCGGGGTTGAAAGCTATCTTGACTTGCATTTTGCCAATACATATAATCGAGAAATTGTCAAGTGTTTGCTAAGCCGTCATTATGAAGTGTCAATGTGTTTGCTAGCCCGACAAAATGGCAACCCCACACACGTGGAGTACGTGGTTAGTTTGAAAACACTCACAGATTGAAAGGCGCTTGTGGTGCGGGTTTTAGGAATGATGGGGCTGGAAAATAGGTAATATTTTCAAGTAAGTGGGACGAGGTACGTCCCTGGGAACGTTTTTAAACGGTCTGAGTTAGACGGTTTTGAGGTAGGGTGCGCACGCGAGAACATATTTGATATGTAAATATTTGCAATTAGTTGGTGATTTTTGCCGCAAATATTTGCGCTCGGCCTAAAGGGAACCAGTCAACAAGTTAAATGAATATGAACTGTCTCTCGCTTTGTTAGTTTTTCAGCATGTAATAATTGTTTATTCGGCAGGAATATTTAGGAAATGTATGGCATGTTACGTATAGTGCAGTTGTAGATGTGTTAGGAGTTCTTTTGGTTATCTTTTGACGTTGTTTTGGTACTATACAAACTTCTTGCTTCATGTTACTATAAAAGACAATTAAATATATAGGGATAAGTGATTCTTTCTTGAGGGGAAGAATTGAAAAGGGAAGTCAGTTAAGCTGACGCGGCGCCCGCCACTGTAATAGGGAGTTAACTCACATAATGTCACTGGGATAAATCCGGGAAGACGTGAGTTGGTGAAGATCTTGAGCCAGGAGACCTGCTTATTTCTAAGTCTAAACTACCTACGGGAATGTTAGGGAGGTTGATATTTGTGTCTTCAGGACTACTGTTGTTACCTGATACCAGTTAAACTTTTTACCCTTCTATGTGGTAAAAGGTTTTTATTTTTTTATATCTTAAAATCTAAGACTGAATAATAGAAGGTTTTCCCGGACACGCGCCCGCTGTTCCATAACGCCCAAAAATGAAAAGGAGTCGATTATTATTATGGACCTACGTAAGATTAAGAATATCGGTTTATTAATCGCTTACATAATTGCTGTCTATATCGTCTTTCCTAATAATGCTTATGCTATGCATATTATGGAAGGATTCTTGCCCTTTAACTGGGCCGCCTTCTGGTGGATTGTTATGATTCCGTTTGTTATTGCTGGGGTACGTTCCATTAAGAAAACAGTGACTCTCCATCCCAGTTTAAAGATGCTGCTCGGTATGGCCGGAGCCTTTGCTTTTGTCTTGTCAGCCCTGAAAATTCCGTCGGTAACTGGTAGTTGTTCGCATCCGACAGGCGTAGGTCTAGGTACCATTCTGTTCGGACCTTTAGCGATGACCGTCTTGGGTATGATTGTCTTAGTCTTTCAAGCCCTTCTAATAGCTCATGGTGGAATAACGACCCTCGGAGCAAACACGTTTTCTATGGGGATTGTGGGACCTTTTGTCTCTTATGGTATCTATAAGGGTTGTAAGAAATTGGGAGCTCCCCTGTGGCTATCGGTTTTTCTATCAGCTACTTTAGGGGATCTAATGACCTATATTACAACATCTTTCCAGTTAGGGCTAGCTTTTCCCGCTGCTTCGGGCGGAGTGATGGCTTCCGCACTAAAATTCATGAGCATCTTTGCGTTCACTCAGCTTCCCTTAGCCATAAGCGAAGGCATCCTTACTGTTTTGGTCATTAATATTCTTAGTGCTTACAGTCAAAAAGAGCTGCAATTTTTAGGAGTATTTACTGGAAAAGAGTTACCTACCCGAAAACAGGGGGTGAAAGCATGAAACCGATTGCCAAGAATGGGATATTACTGTTAATTGTAGTTTTACTGGCCTTTGGTCCCCTTTTTCTGGCACGCAATGCCGAATTCGCCGGAGCTGATCAACGAGCCTCAGCAGCTATCAGTACGCTCGCTCCCAATTATGAATCTTGGTTTAAACCCTTATATGAACCGCCGAGCGGAGAAGTCGAAACTTTCTTGTTTGCCCTGCAGGCAGCCA
>NZ_JYNH01000231.1 GCF_000960765.1 Desulfosporosinus sp. I2
AGTACTGATACGGCTTGAGATTATTGGCTTTAGCAGTCTCAGCAATGCTGTAAGCGATGGCACTCGCCTTAGCACCATTGATCGTATCAATTAAGTGCCAGTTACGTTTGCCAATGCAAAAGCCTCTTATCACGGATTCCGTAGCTTATTCTCATATACGGATTAGCTACATTATATACAGGATATTTTTATCCTCATCTTTTGCAATCAGCCTCATAACTATTCGGTTTTCATTCAAAAAGATGAGGATAACCACTTCTACCTTAACCCAAAAAACTGGGCCAATTCATCTTCATCATCCGGCCATAAAGGTTCTTCTGCATCAGCATATCCACAGCTTTTATCCATTGCTGCCTTTATCATTTCCAGCGACGGTTTTGCATAAATTCTTGTTGTTTGGGTTGATGCATGGCCTAGTATTCTGGAAACAAGTTCAAGTTCCACATCACTCTGATAGAGATTAGTGGCTCTCGTACGACGAAACATATGTGGATGGACCTTTTGAGGTAAATCCGGATGCTCGGGGCGTATCTTTTCAGCATACTTATTGATAAGCCTCTCGATATTACCAGGGGACATTGCATTAGAATGTCCATGTATTACTGTGTAAAATAGGTACCCTGTATTGGGAGCACTTTTCCCATGGTATTGATCAATGTAGCGTTTTAAATGACTCACAGTATTATCGGAGATAGACACGATTCTCTCTTTATCACCTTTTCCATGGATTCGCAGATAAGGCGTTGCTTTCTTCAGATTTACGTCGGAAGGCTTCAGATTTAAGAGCTCGCTTAAACGTATTGCAGAATCATATAAGACCACCATTATTGTTGTATCACGGATACCAATCTTGCTGTTCCCTGGTGCCAATAGGATTGCTTTCAGGCATTCTTCGCTCAACATTTCCTTTTCTTTTTCTGGATTTCTTAAAAAAGGTACATGTGAAACCGCCAGTGCAGTCTGTTGTTGGGTTATATCACCATCAGCTACATACCAAAGGTAAGATTTAATTGCAGCAAGTCTTTGATTACAGGAAGCATTTTCATATCCCCCTTTCTGCAGATACTCCAAAAATCCAAGCATAAAATCACGGGTGCAGTCTTCGAAACCAAAGTCTCTTATAGACAGTCTCTGGTTCTGGACATATCTGCGAAATACAGTCAATGCATCTCGATAGGATTTTACGGTATGTGGACTGCGGCTGCATTGTTTCTCAAGATAGATATCCAGAAAATCCCTTGTTTTAGAAAAGAACAGCTGATCATAGTTTCTCTTTTTCATTCTACAGGCACCTCCGGAATAACGGAGGCAGATATCTTATCTTTACGTCGTATTGTTTTAAAGGCTTCTTCAACCTGATGGTAATAATAATACGTTTCTATGGGACCTTTGTGTCCCAGGTAATTACTAAGATAAGGCATCATAACCTGAAGGTCAATGTCATCTTCCATCCAGATATTCATTCTTTTAATAACGAATGCATGACGCAGACAATGGACAGTTGGCTTTTTATCACAGTTTTTCGACTTTTCCGTTCCATTCCAGAATTCGTTGAATTTACGATCTACGGAGGTTTTTGGGATATGTTTTTCTGGGTTTTTTCCCGGAAAAAACCACTCGGATTGCACTGGCATCCTGTCCTTAAGCCATTTCTGATAATTATTGCAAAGCAGACGGACATCTTCTGAAAGATATACAATACGATCCTTATCGCCCTTTGAATGGATAATAGTGAGTGTACCGTTGATGATGTCAACATCGTCTGCTCTTAGTGAACAGGCTTCTGAATTTCGCAGACCACAACAATAAAGCAACCGATACAACACCTTGTATTCGACAGCCAAACGTTCAAAAGAATCAACCAGTGCAAGCGAACTATAGGCATCAACTTGTTCAAAAAAAGACTGAACATCCTGATCATCCATTAGGTAAGGTACTGTTTTCTCAGCCTTCGGCAACATATGAGGAACATAGCTGTAAATGCCAATAGTATTTAGATACACGCCAAAGCAGCGTAATGATGTCAGCCGATTATTCTGTGTCGTTTTAGTTTCTGTCGGACTTAGTATTGACCACGAATCAAAGAGTTCTTTTGTTAGGAAAGGTTCTGTTATCTTACTGTCAACACAGAACTGGTCAAAACGGTACAGCCAATACGCTGGATTATCAAACATAAATCCGGCATTTCTACGTTCAGAAATATATGATGCTATAAAGTCTGCAAAAACGCTGGAGTATTCATAATGCTTATGCATTAAACGCGCCTCCTTTCCAGGAGATGCCAATCTCTTTTAAGGAAAGTGGGCACAACCTCATACGTTCTTCATCTAATGAAAGATACTTAAGAACCGTACTGTCGGTTGAATGTCCTAATGAATCCGAAATGAGTTCAACCTTGGTGTTTCCCCTCAGTAGGTTTGTGGCAAATGTTTTTCTTACCACATGAAAGCCTTTGTTTGATGTTTCGCGTTCAGGGAGAATACGGATTAATGCTCTGCGACATACCCCGCGATCAAGTTTATCATATGGAGTTTCATGTTTAATGAAAACGTATGCGCTGTTGCTTTTAGGTCTTGCATCCCGAAGATATCGAAACAGGATATTCCCTATCCTAACCAACATTGGCAAAGAAATCGCTTTTCCAGTTTTCTGTTGTACCAGGCTAATACTGCGCTGTTTCCAATTTATGTCCTGAAAACGAATGCTTGCTATATCAGATGCCCGGAACCCCATACCCAAGCCGATACATACGATTGCATAATCCCGTAGGGCTTTTGGTGAAAGCTGATTGATGTCGACAGACCAGATGTCATTTATTTCTTCGTCTGACAGAACCCTTACAATTCTGGTGCTTGGAGCCGATATAGCCGGAAGGGCTTTATATAAAAAAGGATTTGAAATCAGTCCCTGCTCATTTAGATAAATGATGAAACCTCGGATACGACAGTTATAAGCGGCTTTTCCTTCGGGTGTTGAATGTACATCCTGCTGGTTAAATGCTCGTAATACTTCCGATGTTACTTTATCAAAACCGTTGATGTTGGTGTGCTGAAGGTACTGGCCAAATCTAAGATTGCTAGATTTTTGCATTGCTATAGTTGATTTTTTCCAGCCCTCACGCTTCAGCAGGCCAAGATAATCGCTTAATGGATTCTGAATCCATTCTGGCAGTTTTTCAATGGATGACACTGCATAAGGGGATCCGGTTACATTTGTTACAATCTCGCCACTTTTTATATACAAAAGATACTGAGTTAAGCTCCGTCTCGCCTGTTTCCAGTTACTCTTCAACGAGGGTTTTACAGCCTTAAACCATAACCAAAGGATATCGTCATTTAGCAGAAGCTGATTCATGTCAAGAAATATATATAGCAGTGTCAGGATGTGTTTTGTATATTTCAACACACTTCCCGCATAGCCAATTTCTTTCATTGCAATTAGAAATGTTTCTATATCCTGCCAGGTGACAGAATAGCCATCTTTATCTAGGGTAGCAAAGATTTCTGTTTGGTCGATGGTGATGATCTGATGAATAAGCATCTTATTCAAAGCAAGAGCATGTCCATAAGCGCATCGCCCTTTCGATGCATGATATCGCAACAATGCTCTGATTAGGTCTTCATAAACATCTTTTGACTTTGCAGACCTATGATAATCTTCCTCATGAAAGGTAAGGAGAATATCATAATTAAGTTGTTTGATACTTGTTAATCCCTTCTCTTCAAGGTACAGCATGAATCTGGAGCAGGAAATACGATACCTTGAATCTTTAGAATACATCAGCCCATAAGTAAGGAACTCATCGATTTCATTTCTTAAGGTAGAAGACAATAGAGCATATGCGGAAGCGTGTGGACCAAGATGATCCAGAGATATAAATTGGTTTTGACATACATCGTTCAGTTGGTCAAGACAATGTTTCCATCCAGTATATCTCCTGTAATCCCATGTATCCTTATTGTTTTCCAACCATTTGTTTGATTTCTCAAAGGAGTATGATAATTCATTCTGATGAAGATACTCCTTGAATTCCCTATAGCATAGTCGGTGCAGGCTAATAACAGAAGCACTATAATTTTTGGCTTTAAGGAAATCCATTACTACTTTGATATTTCTGTCGTATTGTTCCATTTGGAATCACCTCCTAAGTTTAGTGATTC
>NZ_JYNH01000232.1 GCF_000960765.1 Desulfosporosinus sp. I2
TAAAAGAGTCATAAGCGAAAAGTTCATCTGTCGAATCTTTGTGCATATTCAAAGATTTAATATGAATATTTTGGTATATCAGAGCCGTCAACTCCCTCTGTACTGAGCCACGGTCTCGCTGAAAATGAGCCACCCTGTTGCTAGTTGAGCCACTAACATATTCATTAATATATAGCCAATTGTGAAAATAGGTTGTGGGAATTACGTCAAATTTTCTTGCAAATAATCAAAATAAGTTAACCGACCACTGGTTTCAATCTTATATCTTTTTTAGCTTCTCTTGATGTCATCTCAAATAAATCTCTAAATGGCCCCCCATTCTCGAATTCTTTACTAGGAAGGCTACTTCTGCAAAAATTCTTTTTGACTTTTTGTTAATATCATTAAAATAAAAGCACTTAAATTTGTTCCTAGTGGATTTTCTGATTTTCTAGATACCTAAGCCCCTTATGTTCACAGGTTGTATGCTAAATTCCACCCTTTAACACTAATGTTAAAGGGGCCAAACCCAACCTCACACCGCATTCCACAATGTCCCTTACTGTAGTCGGGAATAACAGTTTGCCATTTGATGAAAGACAAGCAGATGTTAATAATTATCTTAATTCATCAATATAACGTTCCTGATTGTCATCATTAATGTATCTCCAAAATTTCCATCCATTAGTTGAGGTACTTTCTTTACCGCTTAAATCTTGTTTAGCCTTGTTAACAGAACCCGAAACAGAGTATTTAGCACCTTTGTATAAAATCTCTTGAGAATCAGAATTAAATGTTGCCTCCACCTTTTTGTTCCTATAAAATGCAAAAACAGAAAAGGATATACTTTTCTTTTTAACTTGCTCATAGTAGGAATTTATAATTAAATCACGTTTATCAACCACAGTCTCTTTTACAATTCTAACCATTTCTTTAGCTCTATCTTCGACGAAAACCTCAAAGAAATCATCAAATGCACCTTCAATTAAATCCTCTGGTAGCAAATGAGAATTCAAACTTTCACGTAGCAAAGCATTTTTCAAAGAAATTTCTTTCAAATAAGTTGATGGACCTTTTTTGCCAATCTTAATATTGAGAATTTTAGGTATTAATACCTTATTTGCAACACAGTCCATTAACTCGTCGCTATCATCACCCAGTTGTTCCTTTAAAAACTCACGTGGGAATACATGATGGTCCTCTAATTTGGAGTTAAATGTTATACGCATTGAATTATTCCAATCCTTAAGACCACCAGAAGTAAAATTGATTAGATTAAGAATTCCCTTGTAAATGGAACTATTTTTTGAGAGGGAATATATATCTTCAACTTCAATTTGGGCTCTAAGTTTGGTGAAATAAGACTTGTCAGTAACCTTCTTCTCCATAGCAATTAACTCAAGCACTGTGCAGTCATTGACTATTACTTCGTTTGTTCCCCCTCCATACCGCTGTGAAAAAACAGATGACCAATACCAGAAGTTCAAAAATGTTCTCTGTTTTTCGGTCATTTGGGAGAAATCTTTACTAGGTAAATTTCGCAGAAAAATAGTAATCGGTATTATCATGTTAAAATAAGGCATCCAGGATTGCGAGATAATATATAAGTTATCATAAAGAAAGTTCAAAGCTTTTTTATATAGTTCGCATAACTCATCCCAATAATTGTTGAAATCCTCATAATTTAAAGTTGCAAGGATATAACTTTTATCTACATTTTTACCATGACTCACTATGTAAGATATTGTCCTAACAATCGTTTCACGGTCCAGTTTATATTTATCTCCATTAAATTGTTCAAACTCTTCGACTTTTTTCCTTAAGTTAAAGCCCGCATACAGTTTTGCACAAAGTATATCAATGAAATTTAGCTGTATTCCTTTGCTATTACTTCTTTCGAAAAACAATGCAAATTTTTCGGAGCTCATATTTAATAGATAATACGAAATAAGTTTTTCAGCTTTAAAGAGGTCTTGCAATTTCTTTGCAAATATCAGATAACGTCTGAAATAAATTCTTTTTTCTTCTTCTCCCTTACCCTTAACGAATAATAAATCGTTATAGAATTTCTGACGAATCTCATCTTCGAATAAATCGCTCTCCATGATAAAATATATATCCGAGATTTTTAGTGACAATCTGTTTGAATCTTGTTGCCCAGAAAATTCTCGAAGGACTTCCTCCAATGCCATTTCTTTAAACTCTTTATTTTCTATTAAGTCCAAAAGTTCATCCTCGTTTTTTATAATACACCATACCTCATCGGTACCTTTGATAGCTCTGTATAAGGAGGTTATTCTTTGTTGTCCGTCCAAAATTAGACGGAAATGTTCAACATCAACCTTGGTACCTACCTCTCCCTTGCTATACGAGAATAACTCTAGGCTTTTTCTCTTTTTTCCACTCATCTTTCGCGGTCGGTTATCAATTTCTCTAACTGTAACTTCAAAAGATGGAATACCGTAAATAATTGACCCTACGAAGATATCTCTTACTAAAGAGTCAAATAAATCGTAGGTCTTACCCATTTCCCACACGAAATCTCTCTGGAACTCGGGAAGCATTACTCTTTTTTTATCTATTGAATCCATCATATTTTTCATTGACTCTGAGTTTTGAGCATCTTCCATTCTCCCACCTCCATTACATTAATTCTAAAAAAGCTTATAACTAAGCTAGCTAAAGTCACTTCTGTTGATTTCCAACTATATGTTAAAATATTCTTTAATGCACTTGATGAAGGTGGCAAATATATATAGTGATATCATGTCATGTTACTCATGAAACTCATAAATATACTCAGGAACACTCATTATTAGTTACAATATCAACAAACCATTTCATTTCGTTCTTTTATATACTGTGTGGCTAAGTAAATCACTTGGTCTCACCTTTACATATCATTATCAATTTTAAATAAGAAGTTCTAAATTACTCATTTTTGCCCATATAAGTATATCCTCAACCATTCGCAACGACATCAAAGCATCTTGCTGAGTAGGAATTTCAATTACTCCTTCGAGTCTATGCGTTCCTAAATCTGATAACATAGAATAAATTCGATATATAGCTTTAAATCTAGTATATTCACCGTCGTTACTATCCTGAAAAATTTTATTAACTTGTTTGAAATCAGCAGTGTTCACTGAATCTTTAGTTACTTTAAGAATCCCACTAAACCATTTTTCTGTCTCCTTAAAATATGAGAAAAATCCAGTTAATGCTACTCTGCATTCACCAATGCATGGCCCCCACTCACCTCGTGCATATGCGTTAATTGCATTAGTATACGCCAAGGATGCTTTACTAAAATAATTGTCTAGCCAACTGTTCATTTCCGAAATATCCATTATCCTTTCAACCGCACCATCACTATATGATTTTAAAATACACTTTTGATTTTCATAGGTTAAATTATAACCCAGTATATTAAAATAATAATTAAGCTCTATAAATTCTATGTCTTTGTTCTCGACCAAATATGGTGTAATTTCTGATACTATATATTTTAAAAGTAATGCCATTTCGCTAATTTTTTTATTATCATACAATTCACTCAATACTTCATCCAAAACAAAGAAAGGACTATATTCTGAATCTATATTCTGCCATTTTCCATTATACCAATATGGGTTTAGGTACTTTGAATATTTTGAATAATATTCCCTTTGTCCCGCACACTTAAATATTTTTGACCATTTATCGTCTTCCTTATAATCAAACACATCTGATAACAACCGACAAATATTTGCTATGGCTATTTGCTTAATATTATCCATTAATATTCTCCTTTGCTATTTCTTTTAGAGTAATACCAGTTGCTTCGTCAACATCGAGTGCCTCGACCAAGGGAGCGAAGTCCAAAACAAAATGGCTACAAAATCATCTCCAAATATCCCTCGCATGAAAGCGTAGATATTTTGGAATGCGGTTTTAAGACTAGTGGAAATCCGACTTATTTTTTCAAACATTAACATCTTAGTGATTACTCCACATCAAAATCGTCTAACAAATTGACTAAATTCTCGTCCCATTT
>NZ_JYNH01000233.1 GCF_000960765.1 Desulfosporosinus sp. I2
CTTAAACTATGTTCCGAACCTCGGACGTGTCTTAAACGCGCTTAAGCACCGCTATGGAGCCGACTACACGTTAAACGTCTTACCGAGTGACCAAGTCGATAGGATTAAACCCGAACTTCCTGAAGGAATGACCTGGATCAGTGCTGAAGAGGCCTTAACCAGGAGGGATTGGCAGACCCTAATCCTGCCCACCTGTTCGGCTAATATTCTTGCCAAAGTAGCCTTAGGAATCCGAGATAACCCAATAAGTGAGGTCATCGGACGAGGGATCACGGAAGGTAAAACCATCGAGCTCGTCACAGAGTACCTTGGTTTGACCAGGCAAACCCCTCAAGCTTACCGAGACCTCTATGAAGGATATCTCCAGAAAGTACAGACCTACGGTATCATAGTTAAGGCCACCCTCGATGACGAGTGCTCAACAGAAATGAACAAGGCTAAGGTAGCCAATCTTAATCAGGCTAGACCCCCTAACCTTTATGAGCCGAGACCAGTGCCCCCGTTCCAAAAAACGGCCAACTCTGAACTTAATGCTCCCCAACGAGAGGAACTGCAATTCACGAAGAAGTTCTTAGGGGACAAACAAGCCTACGGATTTCCCGAAGACTCCAAACTCTTCGTGAGCCAAGGGACCGTCATCTCGCCGCTGGCGAGGGATACCCTAAAAGTGCGCCGCATTGAGTTGTGTGTTGAGAAGGAGAAGGAGGAAGGACGACGATGATCTTAGCCCGTGTCATTGGAAGTGTCTGGTCAACCCGTAAAGAAGAGTCCCTACGTGGCCTAAAGTTTCTCGTCATCCAACCGGTGACCCTCACCTACGACGAAACCGGCTCTCCCAAGCTCACGGAATTTGGGAATTCTTTAATTGCCGCCGATCAAATCGGAGCAGGGGAAGACGAAATTGTCATGGTTGCCAGCGGGTCCTCAGCTCGGCAAGGACTTACCAATCATAATACCCCTATCGATGCCACTATCGTGGGGATCATCGATAAAGAAACCTTTGAAGCATGAGCTTAAGTAGGTGAACGAACAATGAATAACGGCGAAAGTATCAACGAGCTTAGTGCGGAGCAAATAAGCACCGACCAAATTAGTGCCGACCAAATAAGTGCCGACCAAATAAGCACGGACGTAAGGAATGCCGGTGTCGTCGGAGCGGGCGGAGCCGGATTTCCAACCCATGTCAAACTCTCAGCCAAGGCCGAGATTGTGATCGTCAACGCCGCCGAATGTGAGCCTTTGCTCAAAACCGACCAACAACTGGCCGCCCGTTATCCCGACCAAGTCGTCAAAGGCTTAATCCTAGCTATGAAAGCGACCGGTGCTCAAAAAGGAATCATCGCCTTAAAAGCGAAATATAAGGACGCCATCGCGGCCTTAGAACCCTGTATAGCGGACACCGACACCTTAGAACTAGCAATCATGCCGGATATCTATCCCGCCGGAGACGAAGTCATCACCATCTGGTTAACGACGGGAAGGCGAGTTCCACCCGGTGGAATCCCCCTAAACATCGGAGTTGTGGTCAATAACGTCCAAACGCTCATCAATGTCGCCAGAGCCGTCGACGGAATCCCCGTCACCACACGGACTCTCACGGTGACAGGAGCCGTCAAAGGACCGAAGACCGTCACCGTCCCGATCGGTACCTCACTGCGAGACGTTCTTGAACTGGCCGGTGGTATCGACCCGGACCTCACATATATCAGCGGAGGCCCTATGATGGGGACCCTGATCACGGACCTTTCGACCCCCGTGACCAAAACCACGGGCGGGTTGATCGGTCTCCCCAAAGACCATCCCCTGATTAAGCGGAAAGGCATGAGCGTTGAAACCGTCTTAAGAATTGCCAAAACCGTCTGTGAACAGTGCAGTTTCTGTACCGAGCTTTGCCCAAGGCACATCCTCGGTCACGAACTCTCTCCTCATCGCCTGATCCGTGCGGTCAACTACAAAAATGTCGGAGATCCAAGGCTGGTAACCAGTGCCCTGACCTGTTCAGAATGTGGCGTGTGTGAAGCTTATGCCTGTCCCGTGGGAATCTCACCGCTAAGAGTGAATATCGCCCTAAAGGCAGAGCTACGAGCCAAAGGCATCCAATATCAAGGGGAACTCGGCAAGGTTGACCCGATGGCAAACCATCGCTTAATCCCCTCATCCCGGTTAATGGATCGTTTGAGACTCCGCCCCTGGTATAAAGAAGCCCCCTTATCGTTCGACGAGTATCAACCCGACGAAGTCACGCTCAAGCTCCAACAACACATTGGGGCACCGGCCGTACCCGTCGTCAACGTGGGAGACGTCGTTCAGGTCGGACAACTCATCGGAGAAATCCCTGAAGGGGCCCTAGGAGCCAAGGTCCACGCCAGTCTCGACGGAACCGTAATCCAGAGGACGGCCCAAACCATTACGATACGGAAAGGTGGTGCAACCCAATGATCCATGCCATAGGGCTGGTTGAATTCACCAGTATCGCCCAAGGGATTGAATGCGCCGATATTATGGTCAAAACAGCGGATGTGACCATTCTGGTCGCGAAAACCATCTGCCCTGGGAAATATATCGTCTTGGTGAGCGGAGATGTATCGGGAGTCCAGCAATCCGTCAACGCCGGGATCGACTTAGGTGCTGAGACGGTGGTAGATTCCTTCGTGATCCCCAATGTCCATCCCTCCATCTTACCCGCTATCGGCAATGCCAACAAACTTAAAGACATCAAAGCCCTAGGGATTATAGAAACGTACAGCGTAGCCTCCTTAATCGAAGCCGCCGATGCCGCAGTAAAAGCAGGAGATGTCGAGCCCTTGCTCATTCATCTGGCCTTTGGAATTGGCGGCAAAAGCTATACCGTACTCACAGGAGAAGTTGCCTCTGTAAAAGCAGCTGTGGAAGAAGGAAGCGCTCTCGCGAGTGAAAAGGGACTCCTGATCCGTCAAGTCGTGATCCCCAGACCCGCGAAGCAATTAATTGAAAGCCTAGTTTGATCGAGGCACAGTGCGAGGCACGAGGCACGATGCGCGATGCACGAAACAAGAAGTACGAAGTACGAAGCACGACGCTAGACCTAGAACTACGAGCACCGTACTAAGCATGAAGCATTAAATACCTAAGTACCTGAGTACCTGAGTACCAAGGAGGACCAAAAGAGGTGCGAAGCGCCAAGTTTAAACCAGAGAAAACTAGTAACGAAAACTTAAAAATCGAGCTTCGAGCATCGAACCTCGAGCCTCGATCAGGAGGTGTATTATGGGACGATTTATCTCAGCGGCCGTCTTACGAGAGTTGGCCAAGTCAGATAAAACGATTGTTCTAGAAGAAGATAGTGTTTTAACTCCTTCAGCCAGAGATCTTGCCAAAGAATTAGGGCTCACGATCAGCAAAGGGAGACATGAAATCGTGAGTCACAATGTTGTGGGGCAATCGGTCGGACAACGGGAGAATCCACAGTCCAGTCTCCAAGACGTTAGCGTTCTTTCTGGAAGCGCCACAGGTGCAGGACCCCAAAATGACGACCTAAAAAAAGCCGTCCAAAAGATTTTGGGTGAGGTGCTTAAACCCGCCTGTGCGAATCCTAAAGCGACGCATGTCAAAGGGGAAACCGTCGTGATCCAGCCCTTTTTAGAAGCTCCTCCAGGGCAAAAGGTAGGACTCGTCGATGTGATCGACTCACGGGTGGGCAACCTCGCTTCGGGTTTCATGACCTTTGATCACTCCAGATTGCCTTGGTTTTTAAACTATGATGAAGTGGATTATGTCATTGAGGGAGAGTTTGTCCTGGAAGTTGAGGGGCAAGTCTTCCGAGCTAAAGCGGGAGATGTGGTTTATATACCGAAGGGAAGCCAAGTGGTCTTTTCCTCTCCAACCTTTTGTAAAGTTTTCTATGCCACTTATCCTGCTAATTGGGCCGATTACTGCGACTAAGGACATTATGTC
>NZ_JYNH01000234.1 GCF_000960765.1 Desulfosporosinus sp. I2
AAACCTTATTAAAAGCACCCTTATTAATGCCATACTCAATATTCCTAATATAAAACTCAATTAATTTATCCTCAAACTGCTTCAGGCATTTGTCAATTGCTTCACTTGTGCCCGCTACTCGACTATATATTTCTGATAGTTTCTCGTTCTGGGCGAAGATTTCCATGGTTACACGTTTTGTTTCTACAAATCTTTTGTACAAATCTTTTTCGGTTGTGTAATAGGTGCTAACGCCTGAAATAATTTGATCCGCGAATTCTTCCAGAAGCGCTTTTAAAATATCCTCCTTATCAATAAAGTAATTATAAAAGGTACCAGTTCCAAAACCTGATTTAACTATTATTTCGCGGACTGAAGTATTAAAATATCCCTTTTCAACAAATAGATCAATAGCGCATTCCAAAAGTCTTTGCCGACGTTCTTTGTTTTGCCTTAATTTTGGGATAGGCATCTCTATACCCCCGTCCTGAGTGTACATTCGTTCACCTAAATTATAATATGATTGTTAATAACGGTCAACTTCAAATGTTGGTGGTATATTGCCTTAAAGGAGTCAATTTTAAAATATACATCCATTTCCTCATTCAAACCGTTAATAATGAAGCCATATGAGAATGCCTAGATAGGACATTTCGGGTAAGGTTTGATATTGGCTCATCATCTCCAGCATAAACAAAAGCGGCGACAAGAATCAATAGACTTTTATATCGCAAAATAAATGTGATAACATAATAACAACAAAAAACTAAAGAAGCCGAAGGGAAATTTAAGATGGCCAATCAAAATTCAGCCGACATCCTTGCCAAATTTGATCAAGCTTATCCCGTCTATTCCGATTTTACAAATGTCACCGAAAACTTGTTAAAAGGAATACTTCAGCTTAAGGGTATTAACGTTCACTCGATCACTTCCCGGGTAAAGAGCCGGGAGAGCTTAAAAAGAAAGGTAAACCGGGAAGATGATAAATACACCAAACTGGAAGACATCACCGATTTAGCCGGGATTCGGATTATCACTTATTTCGCTGACCAGGTGGATCTTATCGCGAGTTTCGTGGAAGAGGAATTTGAAGTAGATCGGGCAAATTCCGTGGACAAGCGTGAATTGATTGACCCTGAGAAATTCGGCTATCTCTCCCTTCACTATGTCGTCAAACTTCCCTCCTTTAGACTCCAGCTTATTGAGTACCAGCGCTTTAAAGATTGCAAAGTGGAAATTCAAGTTCGCTCTATCCTGCAGCATACCTGGGCGGAAATTGAACATGACTTAGGTTATAAAAATAAACACGCCGTTCCCCGCGAAATCCGGCGAAGCTTCTCGCGACTGGCAGGATTACTGGAGTTGGCAGATGAAGAATTCATCAAAATTCGTTCCAACCTCGCTAATTACGAAGCCGAAGTTGAAGCTCAGATCGAAAAGACTCCCACAATGGTGCTGATCAATCAGGCATCGCTAAAATCCTATGTCCTGAAATCCAAGCCTATCCGCAGACTCGACCAGATGATCAGTCAGATCGTCAACGCTGATTTGGAATTAAAGGATCGTTTTTTTGGCTATCTCACTACAGTCTTTAGTTACCTGGGAGTGAAAACCATTGGAGAACTCGATGAAATCGTTCAAGACATCGGAGATGATCTCTTAAATTTCCCTCGCAATGGACTCAAAAACAAACAGGGCGAGAAGGTCAATTGGGGGACCTCTTTATTCTACTTGGCTTATGCCATCGTCGGCCGAAGTGGTTCCCCTGAGCAAGTATCCGATTATCTTGAACACTTCAAAATCGAGGCCCCTGAAAGTCGGCAGGAGCTCATCCAACAAATCCTGGCAGCCTATTCTTCGAAATCTTAAAAAAGTTCAAGCCGAAATTGGCTATGCTTCGTATTAATAGGATTAATGAGCTACAGATAATTTATAGTTTGTGGGGAGCGTAAAATGAGTTATAGAATACCTGCTGGATCAATAGAAATTCGCAAAAATGCTCTCCAGAAATTCAAAGTACGTACATACTCCCAATCCTAAAGATTTTAACAAATCACTTGTTGCTGCAATCACCCCAGATGACTTTTTCGCTCTACTGTAGACCCTCGTCCAACGTCAACTGCTCCAGCGAACGAGTTGCCGCTGAGAGTCTGTGGTTATAAATTTTGTGCATCGCTACATTTGTTTCCCTGTCGCTCTTATATTTATATACCCCAATATAAGGCTCCTCGACGTAGTACCCGTCCCCCTGCGTATACAGACACAGCGTCTTCTCCTCCCTTTCCAGAACCAGCCTGACAACAAGGTAATTCTCCTGTGTAGGATAATCGTTTACAGATTGCGTCGGAGCTTTTCTGGCCCCGGAGAGGGCGGACAGAACGGTTTTGATGTCCTCGCTGTCCGTCACCGTCGTACGACCAACACACGTGCCCTTGTTAATCTGTTCCATCTCCATGGAAAGCACAGAGGTCGCATCGGTAAGCTCCAGCTTCAGCGCAGGATTCGTCAACAGGCATACAGACGAGAAAATGACTGCCAATACCGAAATGATCAGTACCCATGCTGCGGGCTTTTTCATTATTTCAGCTCATTTTACCAGCCACCCATAATCCTGCCTGCAATCCACGATATAGTCTACATATACCGTCTGATCCTTTATCTGATAGAGAATTAAATACCACTTTTCGACGAATAGCTTGTGGTACTTATTGAGCGGGATAAATTCCGCATCAAGAAATGGAAAACGCTCCGGCATGGTGGATAGGGGACGAATAGCGTTCATAAGATCGTTTTTTAAATTACGCGCAGCAACGGGGCTTTTTTGTGCCAGAAACCGAACATGGCCCGCCAGCATCTGACGGGCACGGTCGGAAACAATCACTTTATATTGAGGCTTCTTTTCCATGTTCCACCTCATCAATAATGCTCTCCAGATAGCTGTCCAGTTCATCCAGGGTCACTCCGGAACGTCCGGCCAGACGGTCTTCCTCAACAGCCAGCAGTTCTTCGCGTAGTTTCAGCATTTTTTCGCGGCGGGTAAACGCCTCTATATCCATGACCACGAGATCGCCCTCGCCATTTTTCGTAAGATACACAGGCTCACCGGAGGATTTGCACAAAGCCGCAATTTCATTATAATTTTGCCTGATACTTGCGGACGGTTTAATCTGCATGGTATCAACTCCTTATAGTAACATTCTACTTATATTATACCCATTTCTTACTATGCAATCAATTGTTGGTTATAATCTTTAAATCTCCTGTGCCCGTTATAATCGCAATAATATTTTTAATTAGTCGTTCATGTCTTTTCCGCGCTTGGGTATCAATAGCCCTTGAGTAAACCGGCTTGAGCCGCCAGCCCCACAATCGTTATGGAACGAATATCGCGGATTTTTTGCAAATATATCGTCAAAAAATTTGGTACTGAAAAGTGAGCCATATATAAAACGGCCAGAATTAATGACAGCAAGAATGATTATGGCAATATTTTTTCAAAGTAAAGCTCTGGTAAAACAATTCTAACCTCGCGCTCTTGGTGTAATGTTTCTTTTGATTTCTTCCTGTCGAACCCGAGTTTTTCTTTGTTATGATTTATCCTATTGTAAAAGTGATGCCCCGAATCATGGGCTCTTTTTGTTTTCTTGAATTAGGGTTTGTGATTTATAATATTTTGATAAATTGAATGCCGGTCGGGGTTGAGGTGAACTTCGACCGGCTTTTCTATTAGATAGGCTCATATACCTACGGCGGGGATGGAGCCAATTTCAACTACAAAACCTCTTTATTCATGAATCATAAACCAAT
>NZ_JYNH01000235.1 GCF_000960765.1 Desulfosporosinus sp. I2
GCCTTTACCGATGCGGGATAAGTTTTACCTGTCAATATCACAGTTTCACCAAAAAATGTCACCCGCATAGCGAAAGCCTACGACATTGGAGCTATCCTTTTCACCTTCTACAACTATTCCTGCGCAACCAGTTAGGATAATTAGCAGAAAGCCCAACGACGGTTGACCTTTAGTAAAGATAAAGCTATCTTTACTAAAGGTTTTAAGAATAAGTTTCGGCATTAAATCCGCTAAAACCTCGTCAGATAACGTATTAAAGGGTGGAAAATCAAGTGCTGGACTAACCACTTGCTAACCCTCCTATATTTCAGAATAATCTGTTTATTATTATATACCTTAGCTTATACAAGAACAATATAATATTTATCGAGCTACTTTGATTTCGATTAATTCCTTCAGTTGTGGGCTACTGATTTCCGGAGAGGTAAAAGAAAGTATAGCTTATCGTCATATATTTCTGGAAGCATAAGCGAAACCTATATATTTAACCCAAGTCGGCGTATTTTACGCCATAGCGTTGAGCGACTAATTCCAAGTATTTTGGCTGCATTTGTATATTTACCATTGGCCTCGGAGATGGCGTTTAGGATATTCTGAGCGTCTAGGCTTAACGAGTCTGATGTCATTGTCGGTAGCCTGTACTCGTCTTCACAGATTTGGGATAAAACAGTTACGTCTACAACATCGGTTTTGCAAATGGCTGCTGTTCTTTCCATCGCGTTCTGTAGTTCACGGATGTTTCCGGGCCAAGGATAGCCTTCCAACCATTTTATTGCTGATTTACTTAAGGTTATTTTCCGGCCGAGAGCAGAGGCATATTTTGATAAAAAGCTTTGGGCATAGATAGCAATATCCAGCCTTCGTTCGCGCAAGGGGGGGAGGGTTAATCGTAAAACATTTAGTCGATAGTATAAGTCGTCCCGAAATTGATTTTCGAGAACGAGGCTCTTTAATTTCTTATTGGTTGCGGCAATAATCCGTACATCGACAGGAATAACACGATCACTTCCCAGACGTACCACAACTTTTTCTTGCAACACACGCAAAAGTTTGCCTTGGGTGGTGAAGTCCATTTCGGCAACTTCATCCAGAAAAACAGTACCGCCATGAGCTACTTCAAAAAGCCCAAGTCTTCCTTCTTTGTTCGCTCCGGTAAAAGCGCCACTGGTATAGCCAAAAAGTTCGCTTTCCAGGATTTGGCTGGGTAGGGCGGCACAGTTAATTGCCACAAACGGACCCTTAGCACGTTTGCTGTAATTATGAATGCTCTGTGCAAAGACCTCCTTACCAGTTCCTGTCTCGCCGAGAATAAGTACATTTGAATGGGTCTTGGCAAACTCTTTGGAGATTTCAATAGCTTGGCAAATTTGAGGACTGTTAACCAAAATATCATCAAAGGTGAAATTGGCTCGATGACCGCGATCATGGATATCACGGCGGATTTGGGCTTCCATCTGCTGGATATTTGTAACATCCTGCATGGTGGCAACAGCACCGACCGGTTTTTCGTTCACAATGATCGGAACCTTGTTGCACATGATTTGCATACCTTTGATCTGAACTAAATAGTGTAAATCACTAAGTCCTGTTTCTACAACTTGATCCAGTTTCAAAGTAGGGAGGACTTTTTTTATTTTCTGTCCTATGGCCTCAACACTTACTATTTTTGTAAGTTGCTGTGCAGCAGGATTAAATCCGGTAATAATACAGTTTTGGTCAATCGTTATAATACCCTCGTAAGAGTAATCCAAAACAGTGCTAAACATTCCTTTCTTAGTTTTTTCTATTTGAAGTGCGTGTTCAACATATTTAGCTTCACGTGCTGCTTGAAAAATACTTTCTTTACTGCTGTCTATAAAAGCGTAAGGGAGATTAAGTTTCTTAGCAACATGGGTTGTGGTTATACCGCCCATAACAACCTCCGCACCTTCTGCAAAGGCCTTAACTACTGCCGCTTCAACTTCACTGGGGTATTCGGTAAAATACTGCTTTATCTCAACACCTAAAATATGGGCTAAGTAATCTACTCCTTCAAGCATTGAAGAAGAGAAGGCAATCAGAGCAATTTTTTTGCCATATTTTATAGCTTCTTGGACACTTCTAATGATATCAAAGCCAGTAATTGGAGTCTCAACCACTGTGATATTGGCAACTTGGCGAATAGATTGGATCGTTCCACCGCGGGCAATAACTACCTCGATGCCTTTTGCTAATATTTTGTTAGTTATAGTAGCACCTTCGTCCCAGATACCTTTTTCGACAATAATATCAGGAAATTTTTCTTTTAGAATTTCTCGTGTATAAGTTAACATACTATCGTCTGGGACAAGGTAGAGTATTTTGGTCATATTGCAACAACTCCTGAACCAAAATGCAACACATATTAGAAATATTATATAATGTTTCATCTTTTACAGCAACACGTTTTAAGAAAATTCAGTAAATTCAGGCATTTCTGAACTTGGCATGAAATTTGCACTATATTTTGTGAAAAATAGATAGAGGTGAACGGACTTACAAGAGTCATAGTGTAACCAGGAACCAGGACTTATTCTAAAATTTCAGGAAAATATCACTGAAGGAGGGACAAGAAAAGGCATGAAAACATTAATGACAGGCAATGATGCAATTGCTCGAGGTGTCTACGAATATGGTGTCAGCGTTGCTGCAGCCTATCCAGGCACACCTAGCACAGAAATCCTCGAAAATATTGTCAAATACCCGGAAGTTTATTGTCAGTGGTCGCCTAATGAAAAGGTAGCCATGGAAGTAGGCATTGGCGCTGCTATTGCCGGTGCTCGCACCCTTGTTACCATGAAAATGGTGGGGGTCAATGTCGCGGCCGATCCGCTTTTCACCGTGGCTTACACTGGAACACGTGCGGGTTTAGTCTTAGTATCTGCCGATGATCCGGGAATGCACTCTTCTCAGAACGAGCAGGACAATAGACTTTACGCGGCGTTTGCCAAGATTCCTCTGTTAGAGCCCTCGAACTCCCAGGAAGCGAAAGACATGGTGGGCTTGGCAATGGAAATTTCTGAAGCCTTTGATACCCCAGTTATGTTACGAACGACAACTCGGATAGCGCATTCCCAAAGTTTGGTAGAACTAAAGGAGCCCATGGAACGACTTGCCAAACCCTTTGAGAGGAACCCGCAAAAGTACGTGATGCTTCCTGCCCATGGACGGGCTCGCCGTTTAATCGTAGAAGAACGAATGCAAAAACTCGCTAACTTTTCCGAAACCGTGGCTGTCAACTTTATGGAGATGAACGATCCGGCCATTGGTATCATCACCTCGGGTATTTCGTATCAATATGCTAAAGAGGCCCTACCTCAGGCGTCCATCCTTAAATTAGGCCTAACCAATCCCTTGCCTTCAGGCTTAATCAAAGAGTTCGCAGCTAAAGTTAGCAAACTCTATGTCATTGAAGAATTAGAACCGTATATGGAAAACGAAATTCATCGCTTAGGCATTCCCGTCATCGGCAAGGAACTTTTTCCACCTTACGGAGAACTCTCCGTTCGGATGATCTCGGAAAAAGTGACGGGTCAAAACGGACTATCCGTTGCTAAACCCTTTGACTCTCCGTTCAGGCCACCGGTCATGTGCCCGGGCTGCCCCCATCGCGGACTGTTTTACACCCTCAAGCAACTCAAACTCGTTGTTTCTGGCGATATTGGCTGTTATACCCTGGGAACCATGCCTCCTCTCCAGGCAA
>NZ_JYNH01000236.1 GCF_000960765.1 Desulfosporosinus sp. I2
CAGCAATAACATGGGTATTTGACCCTTCAGTCGTGTTCATCTGCCGCTCTTGAACAGCACTTACACCACCTGCGGGATAAAAAACTACTATATGAATCCCTTCTCTGTTTTTGAAACCTTCCAAAGCTGCCTTGCCTGTATCCCCTGAAGTAGCTACTAGGATAATCACTTCCTGCTTTGAGTCCAATCTTGTAAGACTTACTTTTAATAAGTCGGGCAATACTTGCAACGCCATATCTTTAAAAGCAGCAGTAGGCCCATGCCAAAGTTCTAATACTCCAAAATCCCCCACGGGTACCAGAGGGGCTGGGTTAGCCTCATCGAATGTTCCCTCTGAATAAACATTGACTATTTCCGTAAGTTCTGATTCTGTGAACTCAGTTAAGTAAGGGGCCATGATACATCGTGCTACATCTCGATAAGTTAACCCCTGAAGTTCCTGCCAATTCAAGGCGGGAAACGTTGAAGGAACAAAGAGACCCCCATTTGGTACCATTCCTAAAGCAATCGCTTGCGATGCTATTTGGCCTGAAAGATTTCCCCGCGTGCTTTCGTACATATATTTCCCTCCTTGCATTATCTTGGTATAATAGATAAGGTTAATCTATTAAATACATTCGCTAATATTCGCCATGCTAGAACATTTTCCCTTCCTAAAACACAAATCAGTTATCGAGATTCATAAATTAACCTTGTTTAAGAGAAAATTTAGAGGAAAGAAACCCTCCTTAGGCGAATATCTTGTGAAAAAGTCTTAAAATTTTTTAATAATATTTGAAAGGCGGATCACAAATGTCGGATTACACAAATCGTCGATATCGCCAGAGTCTGACCCTTGGACTCATTGAAGTAGTTAAAGAGCTTTTTCCGAAGGAACAACTTAAAATTACGCACTCGATTCTAGATGGTGTCTACTGTGAGCTTGAAGACTCCTTGCTATCTTCGCGAGAAGTTCAAAAAATTGAGGATCATCTGAAAAAATGGGTCAGCGATGACCAACCGATTTCCTTTGAGTCTGAAAGCCGTCATTTATTTAATTGTAGTTTAAAAAATCAAGACGTATGTACCATATACCCACCTTTCGAGAGATCAGGAACCTTGAAATACTTTCAACTCATTCATTACCCACCTGGTTTTATTCTGCACTTTCCGAATGCCAATCATCCAGAATTAATTTCCCCTTTTGTCCCTCCGGAAAAACTTTCAGCAACATTTTCTGAGACTCAACGCTGGTTAGAGAACTTACACCTTTCTATAGTCCAAGACGTCAATACAATTATCTCTGAAAATAATTCTTCTGATCTAATTTGTTTAGCAGAAGCTTTACACGAGAAGAAGATATCGTCAATTGCCGATAAAATCTTTGAACAGAAGCGCAATGTCCGTGTCATTCTAATATCAGGGCCAACGTCATCTGGTAAGACGACCTTTGCGCAACGACTTTCAACCCAACTGCGGGTTAATGGACTACGCCCAGTCGCCCTATCCCTCGATAATTACTTTCTGCCCCGCGAAAAGACTCCCCTTGACGCCTTCGGTCAATACGATTTTGAATCCCTAGAAGCACTTGATTTGCCACTCCTTGCGACCCACTTAAATACTCTAATTAGTGGCGCTGAGGTAGAAACCCCAATTTTTGATTTTGTGTGTGGTGGTCGTTGTCCCGTTGGCAAACCCTTGCGTCTGGATTCCAACGAAATTCTTGTTATTGAAGGCATCCATGCCCTAAATCCTCGTTTAGTCCCTTCCTTAGATAGAAATCAAATGTTCAAGATTTATGTCAGCGCCCTTTTCCAACTCAATCTGGATGTTTATAATAAGGTTTCAACGACAGACGTACGACTTATCCGTCGACTCGTAAGGGACAATCAATTCCGCGGGATCGCTCCTGAACGAACCTTAACACAATGGGACAGTGTGCGACGAGGAGAAAATCACAACATTTTCCCTTATCAGGAAGAAGCTGATGTAATGTTCAATTCTAGTCTTTTATACGAGCTCAACGCACTGCGACCTTATGCCGAAGAATTATTGAACACCATCCCAACGGAAAGCTTTAACTATAAAACGGCGATTCATCTCTTAACACTGCTCTCATTCTTTAATCCACTAGATACTTCAATAGTCCCGTTTAACTCAATTTTGAGAGAATTCATGGGAGGAAGCGCCTATAAAGTCTAGACTTGAAGTCGTTATTCAATAATCGCCCTGCGCGCACCATAAAGAAAACTTGGCTGGCGCCCGAAGACACTGTCTTCGCACGTTTTAACCTTCTTGAAGCCTTGGCGTAGGCGGCCGCCTTAGTTGCCCTTATGCTTCCAGACGAAGACACTGTCTTCGCACGTATTAGCCTTCTTGCAGTATACAACGAAGTTATACTTTCTGACTAGTACAAGCAAAGCACGAAGTTTTTGAACTTCGTGCTTTTGGTTTGAGTGAATCCTTGGGAACTATTTATCCATAGCCAGTGTCCCGGATTTAGCAAAATTCTCCTTCAGCATATCTCGGATGATAATTGACACACTTTCGGCAGGTGCTCCTATTGATTCTATGATAGCCTGAGTAACTTTCTCAACAAGCAACCTTTTCTCAGCGATAGTGCGGCCTTCTAATAAATCGATCTGTACGATTGGCAATTTGTAATCTCCCTTCTTGTGACATTCAGTCACTCAAATTTTATCATGGTATATCCGTCTGATTCAACAATTCCTTAGTAGCCTCTAAAATCGAGAACCCAAGTTTACGGCGCTCAGCAACATGATGAATTTGTTCTGGTTGTTTGATGAGTCGATCTTTCTCCGAACGCACACATCGTTTTATAGCGTATTCTAGCTTAAGGGCATCGCTCCACGAAGCAACCTCCCAGGCCTGTACCAAAGTAACCGGTCGATGTGCTGCAGTATATTTTGCCCCATGGTGTCCAGTAAATCCATTATTATGTTCTTTCACTCTTCGTTTAAGGTCGGTCGTAGCGCCCGTATAAATCGTATTGTCCCCACAACGAGCGAGGTATACCCAATATCCCATCGATTAATCCTCTGGCCAAAATTCTAATACAGGACGGCTTAACAAAAGCTGCTGTTCAAAACAAGAATCTAAATATTTTTTCAATCCCAAGACATAAGAAGGATCTAAACCATAATTGAACTGAAAAAAATAATTATTCCAGAAATCTAGTGATCCTCCCAACATAGTTTGACACGTCTTTACAATGTCATTCATATTACCCAGTGCCCGTTCTTTAGCCTCAAGGAGCAAATGATAGACACACCGAACTTCTTCCCCCCGCTCAGCAATGAGTTTTCGAGGAAGTGCCCATACAGCATAGGTCATAGAATGCCCCGTGTGGTTAAACCATTCTTCACCCAGGTCATAGATATAGCATGCAGGGTTTTTGAGAGCTTCTTGAATGGCGGCATCTCCAATCAAGAGCGCTGCATCCGCCATATCAAACATTCCCTGAAGATCAGAGTGTACCGTTACATAGCGAGGTGCTACTCCATAATAATGATGCAACAAAATCTTAGTTAGATTCACCGAGGTCGCCGAAGTATCTGTTAAAGCAACTGTCAATCCATCTAAAGCCTTCAATTCAACTTTCGAGAACAACAAGATTGAACCCACTCGCCCTCTCGTTGAAACAGAAAGATTTGGTAAGATCACATAATCCTGCCAATGTTCCCCATAAGAAAGGCGCTAATGGGTGCCATATCAATC
>NZ_JYNH01000237.1 GCF_000960765.1 Desulfosporosinus sp. I2
TTTCCCGTAAAAAACAAGTCGTACCACAAATGACAACCTATTTCCAAGGCTAATTTTACTATAACCCCATGGAATCTGAGCTTAGAACTCCCACTTATATAAAAATTTTATATAAGTGGGAGTTTTTGAGGTGGATGTATGAGTTAGTAAGTAGTATTATGGGAAAAATAGTATCATTAGTCGTTTACTTTGCAAGACTTGTGTTATCGACTTATAATTAAGTTATCTTAATTTGAAAGCGGAGGAATTTTAGTGCATGATGAATTCGAGCGCATAGCAACGCTTCGCAAGGAACTAGAAGATGCTAATAAGCAGTATTATGTGCTTGACCAACCGCTAATCTCGGATGCAGAATACGATGCTTTAATGCGCGAGCTTCTGGACTTGGAGGGCAAGCATCCAGATAGGGTTACTCCAGATTCTCCAACTCAACGCGTAGGCGGAGAGGTAGCCAAAGAATATACGAAAGTGCGGCATTTGGAACCTCTCCTAAGTCTGGATAATGCGTTTGATGCGGGAGATTTACGGGAGTTCGACCGACGCGTACGCCAGGTGGCTGCCTCATTGGAGTATGTTGTAGAACTTAAAATCGATGGGTTAACAGTCGCCCTAACCTATGAGGATGGGCTTATGGTTCGTGGGGCCACTCGGGGAGATGGCTCTGTGGGAGAAGAAATTACCGCTAATGTCAGAACGGTAGGCTCAATTCCTTTGCGCTTAAACAAGACGGTTCCAAGGTTAAGTGTCAGAGGAGAAGGGTATATGCCCAAAGCCTCTTTTGCTCGGTTAAATCAAGAACGTGAAGAAGAAGGGCAATCTACGTTTGCCAATCCTCGTAATGCAGCTGCAGGGTCATTACGTCAGTTAAACTCGAAAATTACAGCTGAGCGCAAACTTGATTATTTTGCCTATCAAGTTTTATCGGCCAATGAATTGGGATTACATAATCAAATAGAGGTGCTTACTTATTTAAAAGAGCAGGGGTTTGTCGTAAACCCTGAATATAAGGTGTTTAAGGATATTGAAGAGGTCATAACTTATTGTGAAGAAATGGCAGCAGAGCGACATCGTTTCCCTTATGATATTGACGGTCTGGTAATTAAAGTGAATGAATTTGATCTGCAACAGGAGCTTGGCTTTACGGCCAAGAGTCCCCGTTGGGCAATTTCTTATAAATTTCCAGCGGAGCAAGTTGAAACGGTCGTCGAAGATATTATCATCCGAGTGGGGCGGACAGGAGTCTTGACGCCCACTGCAGTCCTACAAGCGGTTTCCGTGGCAGGGTCCACTGTGAGTCGTGCCACACTCCATAATCTGGATAACATTCGAGAGAAGGATATCAGGATCGGAGATCATGTACTCCTGCATAAAGCTGGGGATGTCATTCCAGAGGTTGTTCGAGTCTTACCCGAAAAACGCACGGGTGAGGAAAGGCATTTTGAAATGCCGGCTCTCTGTCCAGAATGTCAGAGTCCAGTTTTACGTGAGGAAGGGGAGGCTGCCTACCGCTGTCAGAGTATCGTTTGTCCTGCCCAACAACGTGAAGGAATAATTCATTTTGTCTCTCGGGATGCCATGTCGATTGATGGGTTAGGACCTGCAGTTGTTCAACAACTCCTAGAGGCGGAGCTGATTAAAGATGCTGCTGATCTGTATTCATTAACGTTTGATAATTTGACTCCGGTGGAACGAATGGGCAAAAAATCTGCGGAAAATTTGCTGAAAGCAATTGCAGACAGCAAAGAGCGAGGCCTGGCTTCCTTGATTTTCGCCATGGGAATACGCCATACGGGAGTAAAAGCTGGGAAGATCTTGGCTCAGACGTTTGGCTCTATGGAAAAACTGCAGGAAGCAACCCTTGAGGACCTCCAAGCGATCCCAGATATCGGTCCGGCGATGGCTGAAAGTTTGGTCCAGTTTTTTGCGCTGGAGAGTACGGGGCATTTTCTGGCTAAATTGCGTAAAGCCAGTGTGAACATGACTGCAGGAACCACGACAAAGCCACAGATATTTGCGGGTAAAATCATCGTCGTAACCGGTTCTCTAGAGCGCTGGGAGCGGCGGGAGATCGAGACACTTATCGAAGAGTATGGAGGAAAAGCGGCGAGTAGTGTCAGTAAAAAGACTGCCTTTGTCGTTGCTGGGGAGAAAGCTGGCTCAAAGCTAGTAAAAGCGCAGGGTCTGGGTATAACTATTCTGACCGAAGCGGAATTTGAACAGTTGATTAAGCAGCTCAACTCAGGAACCCTCGCCCGTATCTAAAACCAAAATAGTATATTGTTGACAGGTATATAACGAGCGAACCCGTTTTAATTACAGGTTCGCTCTTCTTTTTAGAGCAAGAAGCTTCTCTAGTGGCTACTTGCTCATATTCTTTAGCTAAATAAACTTTGTTACTCTTAATATCCGTTTGTGAAAGAATGTAGTTGCCGGGGAATTTCATTCTCCGGTCTCTGCATTGAATATGCACGGGGATGCAAATGAGCCGGCTTAAGATAAGATTGAAGCATCATTTAAGTATCGTAAAATCTACTTTTCTGTTATCTGTCTTGTAAGGAGCTCGAACGACGAACGACAGTTGCCCGGATGTTCTTCTGAGGTTCGCCTAGGTTGCCCAGAGGACGGTAGCTCGGTGCCCAGGTTACTGAGCCCGCCTTCAAATGGTACACAACGAAATCATCTCCCGGAAGTAGACGCTGTAGCCGCGCGAAGACGATTTTCCGACGAGCTTACATTCCTTTGAGGAAGGGAGTCATCAAAGAGTATTCGTTAGATAATTGGAAGAATCCCAGAGTCGGTTATCCAAACTTTTCTAAGATAATCTATAAGGGAATTTCGAGAAAAACAGAAAGCTTATATATGCCTTTTGGCCTAAAATGTATAGGCTTATAGCGCTTAATGTATAGGATTAAAGAACCTAATTTGAAAGAAAAAGAGGATTTGTAAAATATAGGTAGAAATGGAGTTCTAAGAGCAATAGGATTTGACCTTTGGAGATCAAAGGAACCAAATTAAGGATAGGAAAAAGGAGATTTGAAAAAAATATGTGTTACATAAAAAAGAATTTTATTAGTTTTATATTTTTCTTATTTCTATTAGTAATATGGCATCCATCCTTAGCTTCAGCCTCTGTACTAAACAATATTGCCGGAAACGCAACAGAAATAACTATTAATCAACAAATTACAGATAGTATAGCATACAAAGGTGATTGTGATTGGTTTAAAATTCAAGTCAACGAGACCAGCAGTCTCATTCACAATCTGACTAATAATAGCGGAGGCCTATATTATGAAATCTATGATTCATCGTTAAATTTGCTAAAAAGGAACAATACAACCGGCCCAGGCAGTGCGACGTTCAGCTATAAGGTTGGACCAGGGGAATATTATATAAAAATAAGTGAATCTGGTTTTCCTTCAATTAATTATCAGATTAGTAATATAAGTTTAACAGTAAGTATCAGAAATCAAGACCCTTATGAAAATAATGATGTAGCCGGAAGAGCATATGCAATTACCCCAGGACAACAAATAAATGGAATAGGGATAGAAGCAACTAATGATGCAGATTGGTTTAAAATCCAAGTCAACGAGACCAGCAGTCTCATTAGCAATCTAACTAATAATAGCGGAGGCCTATATTATGAAATCTATGATTCATCGTTAAATTTGCTAAAAAGGAACACTACAA
>NZ_JYNH01000238.1 GCF_000960765.1 Desulfosporosinus sp. I2
TTGATATCGAACTGATAGTCCAGCAAATCCATCAGTTCTTGGTAAAGCCGTGGACATCTTGTGGTGTTACATGGTAACCCTCGAAAAACTCCCTGACCTTAAGCTCATGTTTGATTTCTAGAAGATCATAAAGCTTGCTGATTAAATTTCGTTTAGTATTAACCGCATCTCGGATGTTCTCCAAAATGTAGTCTTGGGCTTGTTTTTCCAATTGGATTGAGCAGCCTCTAGCCACATTGGCAAAACCCATCTTTATTTCCTGCTCAATCGTTTTTCGAGTCCTAGATAACAACGCTTTAAAGCGGTCTTCAAAGGAATACTTCTGATGCGCTTGTCCTACAAAATCCAATACTGTCAGCGCTTCTTTCCCCTCACAGAGTCTTAGCCCCCTACCTAACTGCTGCAAAAAGACGGTTAAGCTTTCCGTCGGCCGCAGAAAAAGAACCGTATTCACTTCAGGAATATCGATTCCTTCATTATATAGATCGACCACAAAAACAAAGGTGATTTCCCTCATTACCAGGCGCCGCTTTACGCTATCCCTCACGTCGTTTTCCGATTCCGCAATCAGAAATTCTGAAGGAATCCCCGCTTTGTTAAAGACCTGAGCCATAAATTCAGCATGCTTTTTACTTAAACAAAAACCAATTCCGATGATCTCCACAGGATCAAGACAATATCGCTCCATGGCGTTGAAGATATATCCAACTCGTTTTTCGGCAATCGCTTTTTCGAAAACATAGAGGTTTTCTAGCTCCCTCTCATCATAATTTCCAGCAACCCATTGAACCTGACGAAGGTCAACATTATCTGTCACACCAAAATAATGAAAGGGACTGAGCAATTTCCGTTCAATTGCTTCCCATGATAAGTTGGTGTCAGGCACTGGTCCCCTGGTCCCTGAATGGCCAGGTCTCTGTCCTTGACAGCCTGCTGCAATTCCAATTTGTTCATGCTCTTGACATCATGCTCCGCGATAAACTCCTCCCGCTCCTCTTCCGGGATCCCAAGAAGGATGAGCGCCTGGGTGTAGGTCAAATTCGTCACCAGTGACGAATTTAGATTGCCTTCACTGTCGGGGGAGGCAATCAGTTTCGTCCCGTACTCTTCGCAGAGCTGCATTAACCTGTCTGCCGTTCGCTGGGAGTAACTGACCGATTCCTTCAACCACTTTCCCCATTCTCCATAGAGAAGCAGGTCCTTAGCCTCCTTCATGCGCCGGCCGATTTCAATGGCGCCGGTAAGGAGGATTTCCCGGCCAGGTGTCTGATCGTGTTTATTTCAGCCGCGATCACAAGCGGCGTGCGATCTGTGATATCCGTCTTGGGAGGAATACTTGCAAGAAAAGTTGGATGCTTCTCTGCGTTAATGATAATAAATATTTATGGTTCAGTGAACAATATAAAAAGATACTGTTCTTTAAGAACAGTAAAAAGGAGTTAATTATTATGGAAACAAATTACACATTTGAACTAGTAAATGAACTGGTAAATAGAGAAGGTGTTGAAGAAATAATTGTGAATCCTTATGAAAAGATAACTATTGGCGACAAAACTATTGTAGGTATGGCCAGGATATTAATAATCACGGATTAGTGTATTCTCTTATATTGATATGTGAACTTAATATTTTCTTTGTGATAAATCCCTTTAGAACTTGCATTCATTAAACTGTGGTGAACATTACTTGGAACGCCATAATATTCATAAATCCATCCAGTATGAAAAGCAACTTCTAAGAGTTGTGTGGTTGGTTCATAACCAACAGAATGAATTGTGCTGGAACTTACACGTATTCGATTCATCTCTCTCACCTCCCACTCCATCCTACTATATATTGGCCAGAGTTTGAGAAATTCGACAGAAGATGGTTTATTGTGACATTTTGGTGTTTGGGAAAATACAATATATGACTATCTCCTTCTAAGTTGGTAAAACTATACATATAATATTGAAACAGGGTTTGGCAGGTGATATGATATGGACAAGAAAAACAATGATAGTCCTCAAGAGGAGGGAGAAAAAATGAGTATAATAGAAAGTGAAATATTAAGTAATAGACACTGTCCTCCTACTGAATCTTTAAGACAATCTTTAAATGAAGTTAAACTTATGAAAGAAGGGAAAAAGGCAGAAACTTCTCTTCAAGATTGGTTTTCAAAAATTAAGAAGGATAAAGAAAACGGGAGACTGTAGTTAAATGAATATTGTCCCGACTAACACATTTGATCAGGATGTTAGAGATTATATACGAAAAAAGAAGTATCGACATATAGAAGATGATTTATATGATGATATTTTTAAATGTTTAATCAATGACATTTTGATTGGGGACGAAATTAAAGGGTTAAATTTTAAGTCAAAGTGAACATGTTTATAAATCTAGAGCTAAAAATACGAGTGTAAATGTAGGGAAAACTAATGGATTTAGACTTATTTATCTATATTCAGAAAGTTTATCTAAAATATATTTGTTGACTGTTTATTCAAAGAAAGATCATGAGACTATATCAAAGGCAGAGATAAAGAGAATAATTAAGCCATACTTATAAAGATAAGACCTCCGCATCGGGGTCTTATTATCATTCTCCCTTCCTTTTTTTCTACTTTAGTACCTACATTCAAAACAGACATTCATATCCACATACAAACCGTTCCGAATGAAGCAGGATTAGAATGCGTGGGTACGGATATTTCGGGTAACGTTATTGGATTACCGACATGTGTCGCAGATCTCTCCGACCAAAATACTTAATATCCAAGCTAATCTCACGCAAATAATGGGTCTTTTCTGACTCCGTAAGGTCCATTTTCGCCAGTGGTTTTGAATATTGATCAAAAAGCTCCAGCCGATGCACAATGTTCTTAGCCCGATCTGCAAGCACGATCGTAACGGGATTAACCATCTGTACCTTCTTCCAGTAAACTTCCATAAATCCACTTGGCGGTAAGGCGACAATATAATTATCTTGGTTACTATCAATAATTTTCTATAACACCAGCGCAGCCTTTTGACGAAAGGCAGCCATCGTGAAGAATTCCTTTTGGAGGAATTCTATTGGTTTGGCATAATAAATCTCTACCTCATAATCTAGATCAAAAAATTTGAACCCAATTTCCTGTGCCAACTGCTTGCCAATGGTTGTTTTTCCGACACAGCTTACCCCCCTGAGAAATAATCGCATTTACTATTCACGCTTTCTTAGTTTTTCTTTATTAATCTGTTAGATCCTACTCTTCGTCTAAGCGCCGTTCAATCTCTTCATCAGTCAAGTCAAACCGTTGCCAGCCTGCTTGCGTATTGCTTCTTCAAATGTCGTCATTGCGACCAGAAGTCATCCGACAGATACGGAGTGTCTCAAGGAGATCCTCAACTTTCGGACAACATATGTCGGGATGCTGGGAATACAAAAAAGATTAGCGCCATTGTAAACTACTTACAAGAGAGAGGGTACACTCCTCAATCTCTTGCGCGTTTAAAGGCGCCGATCGGTTTAGATATTCATGCTCAACTCCGTCCGAAATCGCGATAAGTATTTAAATTTACGAAGAACTATTGTGCAGCACCTTGTTTTTACAACATTTGGTGTCTTACTAAAAAACCAGCTCTCCTGGTTTATAGCCGGCAGGTAATTCCT
>NZ_JYNH01000239.1 GCF_000960765.1 Desulfosporosinus sp. I2
GGAGGATGGTCAAATGAGCCGTAATAAACCAGAGGTTCCTGAATCCGAAAGGCAGTTGGATCAACTAAAATGGGAAGTCGCTGAAGAATTAGATTTAGACGATGATATCGAAGAAAAGGGATATGCCAATATGACCACTCGTGAAGTGGGGCAGATCGGCGGAAACATGGTTAAAAAGATGATCACCTATGCTGAAAAAGAAATGGCAGAACAGGGTGCGGATATTATGGATTGACAAATTCAATAAATATCTGGGCTATATAAATAATTTGGCGAGATAAAATTTTATGTTTTGTTTAAGAGGCAAAAAGGGAAAGGGGCGATTTGAAACATCGTCCCTTTCCTTTCTGTTCTTCCTCATAGTTTACGCAGAACTATTCCTGTACATATGGAATAGTTAATGGGCCAAAGGGCAATACCGCAATACTCATCTTCTCACCATATTTACCGCTTAGTTCCTTTAAAGTTTGTTCAATATCTTTCGTCTGAGTAAGCATAGCTATCTTAATAGATTCTTCAGGTAATGTGGAGTAAACATACACTTCCGCCCACTCCTGAATCATGGCGAGTCTTTGAGCTTCCCACTGATCAAACATTCGAAATGAAGGGTCATTAATCATTTCAAGGAGTTCCTTCGGAGATTCTCGCATCTGCAAGATTTTTACGAAGTTACCATGCTCGGGCATCCCCTCACTACATTCGGCCGCGCAAATGATAGTACCTCCTTGTTTAACGATCATACGGGCAGCATCCATACCCTTGACTGCCTGATATAGATTCTGGTCAAGGGGATAACCAGCGTTTGTTGTAATTACCACATCGTAGCGTTCAGCGCATTTAATCATAGCGTGTTCTTTGACATAAGCACACCCGACTGCATGCGCTTCAGCCAGCTCGCCGGCAAAAACATTCGTAATCTCTTTATTTCCGTTTAATGCAACATTAAGAAGGAAATCCGGCTTACAAAAGTTATTAACTTCCCTGGTCATTTCCTGAAGAGGATTCTTGTCCAAGATACCCCACGTAGCCATCGGATCCCCGATCATTCTAGCGTTATGAAATGTAAGAATAGTTTCGATACCTGCTATGCCAGGCATAATTCCCTTGGGGCCTCCCGAAAAACCTGCAAAAAAGTGAGGTTCGATGAACCCTGTCACAATTCTAAAGTCAGCCTCAACATATTCCTTGTTAAGGTATACATCGCAGCCAAAGCTACTTGTTCCCAGATGTGTTAATTCGGCTTTTTCATGGCAATGGTGATTAATTATTCGAACCGAATCTACAATAGTCTCTCCCAACATTTCCACTAGTTCTTCCCTTGTTTGGTCACGGTGAGTTCCTAGACCATTGATAATCGAGACATTCTCAAGTGGAACATGAGGCAGCTCCTCAAGAATCCAAGGAACTAACTTATGATTAGGAGTCGGCCGAGTAATATCGCTAATCACGATAACAACCTTGTCCGTAGATTTGACCATTTCTTTAAGAGGCCTGGTACCTATCGGATTACGCAGTGCTTGGAGCACAAGTTCATGATCGTTCTCTGGTAACTCTAAAAAGTTTGGTTCGACAATCCTCGTTTGCTCTGGAACGTTAATACTCAACCCATTTTTGCCATAAGCCAACATTACATCCACAAAGAATCCTCCCGTCTAACATTAAACGTATTATAAACTAGCTGCCAAAGTCTTTAACTCTTGACTTACTAGTTGTACTCCATCAATTAATTGAGCAATTTCCTGATTAGCCTGTGCCTGTTCTTGCGTAATGTCTCGATTCCGCAAGGAGCTTTCTGTGATTTTCTGTATAATCAATTGAAATTCTAGTAAAATCCCGCCAATTTCACTAGCCGAACGATTACTTTCTTCGGCTAATTTTCGTACCTCTCCAGCAACGACTGAAAAACCACGGCCTTGCTCGCCAGCCCGTGCAGCCTCAATAGCAGCATTCAACCCTAATAGATTAGTTTGCTTGGCCACTTTTCTAATAAGTTCCAATATACTCGAGGTAGAATGAAGCTGGGTTTTACCTTGTTCAGCTTCTTTAGCAATTGCTTGGCTTATTAAAGCAACTTCTTGCGCAGAAGCCGCAGTTTGTTGGACTGCACTTGCAGCTTGTTCGACCACTGTCGTAAGTACCTGAACTTGATTACGAATGACTACTTTCAGATCCTCATCTCTTAACAACATCACAACCATCCCAGCAGCAATTTTGGCAACTGGCGAAACTATTTCCAAAGGCCCAGCAATTCCAAAGGTACCAATTTTAACTCCATCTACCTTTATTGCCTGATTATATCCCTCTTTAAGCTTTCCCTCTGAAACTTCGGCTTCTTGAACTGTGACCACAGTATTATCAACGTTGCTCGTTAATATGTGTTGACTCCCTTTATGTAACACACCTATCCTAGTTTTAGCTGAATCAGCAATGATTATCCCCGTTTCGTCACAGACTATCACAGAATATCCACATTTTTCATAAATAAAATCCACCATTTTATCAGCAATATCTTCACTTAGCTTTGAGACCATTATTCTCACTCCTTTTAAAGCTGATTTTATACGCATTATACCACATTGTCTGATGGTCGGACCAGAGTAATAGCAATTTATTAGTTCTTTAACTACATTTTAACACAAATTTATCTGAAATTTCGATATATTTTACACAACCTCCCAAAAGAATACTTCGTTGCGAAGGAAAGACTTGTGCCACACGGCGTCTCATAACGAAAACCCCTGCCGTGTGACGAAAGTCGGATGAGACTTTCGCCACACGGCGACTCATAACGCACACTCCTGCAGTGTGGATCCCGAACACGAAAAGCGGACGAGCTTTTCGCCACACTGCGTCTCGTAACGCATACTTCTGCAGTGTGGATCCCGATATTGACCCGATATTGACCTGCTATGAACACAGAAAAACTACCTCGTTAGAGATAGTTTTTCGTTTGTTACCTGAAGATACGTTAGGCGGATGAGCCTAACGCCACACGGCGTCCCATGACGAACGCTCCAGCCGTGTGGATTCTACTTTCCCAGGAGCTATGCTCCAAGTATCCTTGGCCCTGGAACGAAAGGCACGATAGTGTCCGGTGGACATTATCGCCGAGCCACCTACCACAAAGGAAGACTTAGTGGCGAAGGATGAGCCTTTCGCCACACTGCGACTTGTGACGCATACTCCTGCAGTGTGGATTCTTAACTTCCGTGTTCGGTATACGTTTATGCGGACGAGCATAACGCCACACTGCGACTCATAACGCAAACTCCTGCAGT
>NZ_JYNH01000240.1 GCF_000960765.1 Desulfosporosinus sp. I2
GGAGACCCCCCCTTTCAATGACATTTTGAAAGTAAAGAAGGTAAAGCCTGAAGCGGTTCGTAACTTAAATAAGTTCTTGACCAAGAGATTAGAGCGGATCGCTACCATGATGGAACTGCTGACTGAAGCCCATGATGACTGGGCGATCACGGGTAAAAAGGATTATATCCTCCTGGAAACCGAAACCTATGATTTTAACGATGCTATCAAGATTTTAAAAGAACAAGGATTTGATGGTAGCGAATTTATCCTAAAAGTTGAATATACCCGTAAATGGGGAGTCTTGTAAATTCCGGGGATACAACAATCAAAAGGAGTCCTCCTTCACGAACCAAAAGTGGAGGAGGACACTTTTTTTTGTTGTTACTGCAGCTTTACCGATACGAATATAAGACATTTTGGCATGACAATTTGGCATAAGTGACAAATTGTCATGATCTATCCGTTAATTAAAACCTCTTCTCGAAGGGCTAAAACGTTCTATTTACGCTAGTTTTCACAAGAACAGGTACTTGGCATAGTTATTGCTTATATTGTCATAGGAGAATTAAAATAATGAACTCAATGAGTCTTCACAAAGGGGATGAATAGTTATGTCTTGATGAAGAATATGGAATGCGGTTACCTTGGGAAGGTAGTTTAAGGAAATTTATCATGAGGAGGCTATCATTATGGCACAAGTTGAATTAAAAAAACCAACTTTACCCTCAGGTGGTTGGTCGGATCTTTTGAAAAAAGAAGATTATTGGGCTGTCTGGCTGGGACTTGGAGTAGTCGTAGCAGCAATATTACTGTGGCTCTCAGGAAATACGTTTATGAAATGGGTAGCGATTAGTGTACCGAGTTACTCGGATTTTGGCAAGGCAACAAGTTATGTCAGCACTCATATTGGTGCTATCTTTGGTCTATATTTATTCTTTCTTCTCTTGTTTGCCGGTGCAGTAAAGGTTCTTGGTCACAAATTAAGTCAGTTCATTCCAGGATTCACGGTTTTGTTCATAATGAGCCTCGTCGTCACAGTTGTGGGTTCTTGGGATGTTATGAAAAAGTATAACCTGGAGGCACCGCTTCTCGCTCTTGCAGTCGGACTCATCATTGGTAACTTTGTTAAGCTTCCCAAATTTATGGATACCTCTCTAAGGACTGAATTCTTTGTTAAAACTGGTATTGTACTTATGGGGGCGACCCTTCCTTTCACTCTTATAATGCAGTCTGGCCCGATGGCATTCCTTCAAGCAACTATCATCGCGGTAACCACGTATCTCACCATTTACTGGGCTGGAACTCGTCTCTTTGGATTAGATAACCGTTTCTCTGCCACCCTCGCAGCTGGCGGATCGATTTGCGGTGTGTCCGCTTCGATTGCCATCGGAGGTGCAGTTAAAGCAGAAAAACAGCATGTTTCGATTTCTATTTCCCTAGTCATCGTGTGGGCGATCGTCATGATCTTTGCCCTCCCAATATTTATTAAAGCTTTGGGAATTGCTCCCGGTCCAGCCGGAGCATGGATTGGAACCTCAGAGTTCGCCGATGCTGCAGGAATGGCAGCGGCAGCATCTATTAATGAGCAAGCAATTAAAACCTTCACATTAATGAAAGTCGTTGGGCGTGACATGTTCGTTGGAATCTGGTGTTTTATCATGGCTTTTATCTCCATCACAAAATGGGAGAAGAGACATGATGGAACCAAACCAAATGCAGGTGAGATTTGGACTCGTTTCCCAAAATTTGTCTTAGGATTCTTTGTCGCTTCTATCATCATCACAGTGTTAGTTGCTAGTGTTGATGCTGCGACATCAAAAGCAATTACGGCCCAAGTTATTGGCCCCATAAAGGAATTAAGAGGTTGGGCCTTCATTTTCACCTTCCTTTCAATCGGCTTAACCACTCGATTCAAAGATCTTACCTCTGTGGGCTGGAGACCTTTTGCAGCGTTTACCACAGGTGTCTTAGTTAACGTACCACTCGGTTATCTCCTTTCAGTAGTCGTGATGGGCGGCTACTGGGCAATGGTAAAGTAATTAATAAACTGATCGAATCTAATCGCAAGAAGCCTTCCGCACGGTGGGCTTCTTGTTGTATATCAAAACCGTTATGTTCACCAACGTGACAATAAATCCAATAATATTAGCAATATTATTGCGATAGAATATGTGACCAAGACAGGAAAGCAAAAATCAAGGATTCTGTTGATAATAGGACTCTTAGGGTCTAAAATGTTCAACTCTAGCTCCTCCTCATCCTACAAATAATCACCGTTTAACTAATTCAGCTTTCTATAAAGTATATAACAAGACTGTTCAAGTTTATGTCGAATTGAGTCTATCCTGAAAACGGATTACTAGGGCCAACTTCCGTTGTTTATGAAACCCTTTGCAAGGATATTTGACTAACAAAAATTCGTAAACTCATGCTACACTAGGAGTACCACACGTAGTTATTAGACAGTATAAGCCTGCAAAAGATTGGATGGGGGCCAAATGTTGAAAAAAAGCTCAATTCCCTGGTGGATGCGCATTAAAGTTCACTTTCTTTTATTTGGTGTCACCATGTCCGTTCTTCCTCTGTTCTTTCTCGGGTATTTAGGCTTTACCTCTGTGCGACAAAACCTGCAAAAAGATATTTATGAACAAAACTTTGAGCAGGTAACAGTACTTGCCCATGAAATGCGGGACTTCATCATAAATCTTGAGAACAGTTTAACTCTTACTAAGGCTACAAGCGCCCACGCTCTCGTTGGGAAAGAAGAAACGTCACGTCAGATTATATTAGAAACACTTTTGCAAAAAGAGTCTTTTATCGAAGAAATTAAAGTTGCAGATCAGGGTTTTAACGTCCTCGATCAAATCGATCGCCAAGAAACAAATTCTCCTTTATCCTCGACAGCAAAACTTGAAAACCTGATACCCTTGGGAAAGTCCTCAGCTATGAGTGAAGTGTTCTACTCCAGTGACAAGAGCCCGGTGGTCTATTTAACGGTAGCCGTTCAAGACCCCCATAACTAGCAATCGAATCGGATATCTCCAAGCTAAGGTTGACTTAAAGGGGCTCTTTACCCGATATGCTAATATACGGTTGGGTGAGGGAGAGTACGTATTTTTAGTGGACCAAGTTGGAAATTTAATGGGTAATACTGACTCCAGTCTCGTTTTACATCATGAAATACAGCAAGATCCAGCAGTTCAAAGTTTTCTGGAGGGAGAGGATTTTTCCCCAGGCAGTGAAATATAAAAAATCTAGATGGCGTACCCGTTATAGGGGCCTTTGCTTCCGT
>NZ_JYNH01000241.1 GCF_000960765.1 Desulfosporosinus sp. I2
GTCCCCTTTCGTGGTTCGCGGTTTGTTGTGCTACAGTACCAAAGCCTATAGTCCCGAAACATGCACCTGAAGCTTAGCTACTACCTCTGGATGCACTTTTACGAGGACCTCAAAATCCCCTAAGGTCTTAATTGGGTCTTTTATCTCCAATTTGCGTTTATCCACTTCGACACCATGCTGCTTTTTCAAGGCTTCGGTGATCTCTTTGCTAGTTACTGAGCCAAATAAACGACCGCCTTCACCTGTTTTCGTCTTAACTTCGATCAACAGGGCATTGAGTTTAACGCCTAATTTGATGGCATCTTCTTTCTCTTTTTCCTTACGACGTTGTTCCACTTCTTTCTTATGAGAAACGTCCTGAATATTTCCGGTAGTTGCTTCGATCGCAAGCTTCTTCGGGAAAAGAAAGTTTCGAGCAAATCCATCAGCAACTTCTAAAATCTGCCCTTTTTTCCCCGTTCCTTTTACATCAGATTGAAGAATAACCTTCATGAAAATCCCTCCTTATAATTCTTCCGGTAGTCGTCGGAAATTGAATACTAGATCAAAAAGCCCAAACATGATAATGCTTACAACAGTAAAGAAGAAATAAATAAAACTTGAAATAATGAGTATCCATTTAAGAACTCTTGGGATTTTAGGCGATTTCAATAAATATAAATAGACAGCAGTGCCCAAAACCAAGGTTAAGGCTCCATAGATTACCATCAGATTAATTCCTAGTCCCCGAAAAGCCGGCCAAGAAAATTGATCTCCTAACAGGTAGCAACCAATACCTACTATTGCACCCCAGATTGCATACCAAGGCAGACGCCAACGTGTAAACGGGGTCCATCCCCCGTCGTCCTTGAGCCATCGCCTCATAATATAGTAAACAAATCCAAACTCTAGTATAGCTATTAGCGCAGCGATACTTGGAACCACCAACAAGTAAAGTTGAATTCCTTGTTCCAACAATGCTCGGAGCTGTGTCTCAGTAACCCCTTGTTGTTGCATCACAACCAATAATCCTGAAGCTTGATATTGCTGAACTGTCGAATTGATCAAATCACCCACCGTTTTCAGATCAAATCCTTGAATGACAAAAGGAAGAGTGGGTACCGCTCCTAAAATTGCGGCTAACGTAGCTCCCCAAAAAAAGGTGACGTTTACTGGCCAACGCTTCTGCCAACCGAGAACCCCCAACAACCCAGCAAAGGGTATAAATCCCATTTGATTAAGTGCTATTATTCCAAAAGCAACTCCTGCTGCAATATAACCACCCAGAAGAAAAACGACTGCTCTGGGCAAACCTTTGCGTTGCCCAACTAAAAAAACGGCAATTAACATCAGGGCTTCCCAAAAAAATCCCCAGGTCCCCCAAAAAATCCCCACCCAAGGAAAGGTTAATAGGATCGCCCCTGCCAAATAATCCTGCGCCAATTCATCACTAATATACATTTTTGCGTCTCCCATATTCTTAGTCTTCAGGGGCAAGGTAACTCAAGAGCAAGCTAAAATCTCCCCATTGTTTTTCAAGATTCATTTCATCCGTGTCTTTTAAGCCCTCAAGGCGTTGCAGAAGCATACGATCCAATCGCGAAAAGTCAAACCCTAATCGTCTGGCTAATAAATAGCTCATTCCGACTAGATCAGCCAGGCCCTGAATCATCTCGTCCTCTGAACCACTAAGCGTCCCATGTTGGATAAGCCACTGAGCCTGAATTAAATTTACCTTAAGTTCATCAATGGCCTTTAGGCCTTTAACGACATCAACTTCAACATTTCCCAGGAATGACCCCTCCTAACTCGATTATTATCGAACTAAATAGTCTAAAGAATTCGCTGTACTATCACACTACAGTTCGCGATCATAAGACTAATCTCCTGCACCTATGTGCTATGAAAATTTAACCAAAGTAAATATAGAAAAATCAGCAACCGGGACACCCGCTATCCTTGGACAGCACCCACTTAGCTACTGTCCATACCTGAATTTTAACTTACTGATAGTATAATAAGAAAAAGGGAGCTTAGCTCCCTTTTTCTACTCAACACTATATGGCAACAAGGCGATACTACGAGCACGTTTGATGGCCAAGGTTACTTGGCGCTGATGCATTGCGCAGTTTCCAGAAATACGACGTGGTAATATCTTGCCACGATCAGTAACATATTTGCGTACTTTATGCGTCTCTTTATAATCCATGGACACAACTTTATCGACACAAAAACTGCATACCCGCTTCCGTGGGCGACGTCCGCGTTCACGTTTCATACTAATTCTCCCCTTCCCCTAATTAGAATGGGATGTCATCATCCAAATTAACCTCATGTCCAAACGAGCCAGTTCCACTTGGAGAAGTTGATACATTCCCCCCGCCAGAATTGTCCTTTGGACTTAACAAATGAACATTTTCAACAACAACTTCTGTAACCCAACGTTTTTGACCATCCTGGCCGGTATACGTACGAACCTGGATTCGGCCTTCTGCAGCCGTCAGTTTTCCCTTGGCCAAATAATTCGCACTGAACTCCGCAAGTTGCCGATAAACCACACAGGGTATAAAGTCTGCTTCACGTTCTCCCTGAGCATTTTTAAAATTCCGATCAATGGCTAAAGTGAAATTAGCAACTGCAACACCTGTCGGCGTATAGCGCAACTCAGGGTCTTTCGTTAAACGACCAATCAAAACAACCCGATTCAACATTGTACCCCACCGTCCTTCTAGTCATCTTTTCTAACTGTCAGGAAACGGATTACATCATCAGAAATTTTCATAACCCGTTCAATTTCCTGGGATGTACGCCCTTCGCCATCGAAGTTCATCAGGATATACTGGCCCTCTTTGTAATCGTTGATTTCATAGGCCAATCGACGCTTACCCCACTTTTCAACCGTCAGGTTCTCTCCGCCATTGCTGGCTACAAGCCCACCTAAACGTTCAACCAGTGCAGTGGTAGCCTCTTCATCCAGATCTGGCCGGATGATATAAAGTAATTCATACGCTTTCATATTTGCACCTCCCCTCGGACTAAGCGGCCCCGATTAACAGAGCAGGGATATTTATACTAACAAGCTAAAATTATACCATGGTGTTTCTTAAAAAGCAAGCTATGCCAAACTTATACATTGAAACGGAAATGCACAATATCTCCATCATTCATAACATACTCTTTGCCCTCTAAACGAACTAACCCTTTGTCCTTGGCACCGTTCATGCCATTGAATTCGACAA
>NZ_JYNH01000242.1 GCF_000960765.1 Desulfosporosinus sp. I2
TGCGACTGTCATAAAATAAGCCTTAAAAAACAAAGCCTTTGAGTACTTTGTTTTGCGAAGCCATTTTTAAACAGGTGAAATCCTCTGATTAAAGTTAAAAAAAACTCATTATATCCTTTGACTTCAAGCATTGCGAAACTACTAGTGAATCAATGACCGCTATAGGTTCGCATCCAGTATTAGAATACCTTCAGGGTCATAAACTTTCTTTGCTCCATAATGTTCCACGTGCTTTTTCCAGTTGCTGCCCAACAAATAATAACGCAAACTATCTGTATTCGGATCTACGATACTCTCTAAACGATGTTTTAATTCAGCATACTGTGTGGGATCTACCAAGCATTCAAATACAGAATTTTGTACTCTTTGTCCGTAATTCACACATTGCTTAGCAACTTTACGTAAACGTTTTTTTCCAGAAACGCTTGTTACGTTTATATCATAAGTAATCAATACCATCATAAAGAACCCCTCACTTCCAGAAAAACGGTGGATAATCTTCCAGATCACCTCTGATATGCCTGGCAAGAAGCATTGCCTGGATATAAGGTACCAATCCCAAGGATACTTTCTCCTCCAAAAACGGATGCATAATTTCTTCTTGCTTGCGTTTCTGCCAGGCTATGAGTAACTCTTTTCTAGTCTTATCGTCCATAATGACAGCACCATTCTCTTTGATAATAAACCCACTAGGATCAATCTGGTTACGGTTTATAAGTGTCACCGCGAGCCTATCCGCAAAATGAGGTCTAAGTTCTTCCATTACATCCAGGGCAAGACTTTGCCTGCCCGGTCTGTCTCGATGTAAAAATCCAGCTTGCGGATCAAGCCCAACACTCTCTAAAGCAGCAACTACTTCATGGGTTAATAAAGTATATAAAAAAGATAACAAGGCATTTACTCGATCTAATGGTGGACGTCTGTTTCTTCCCGCCATAAAGAAATCATCTTTTTGGTTAAGTATCAGTTGATTGAAACCACTGAAATACAAATTTGCAGCCTGTCCTTCCAATCCTCTGACTACATTCAAATCATCTGTCTTATCTAATCTTTTGGCCATTATAGCCATATTTCTCATAATATCTGTTAGCTGATCTGTATCAACCGTTTGTGGATGGTCCCTTACCGCACGATGTAAAACTGCTCTACCGTTAATTATTTTAGCCAGAATAAAACGTTTCGCTAATCTTACCGTTATGCTTTCATTTTCTGTCCATCGATACTGTTTTTTCCTTAACAGGATATTTCCAGAAACTTTACCCGTAATACGCCCCATGAACTTTCCATATTCCGTTAAAAATGACAGCGTTACACCTCTTTCGCAACACAAGTGCATTAGCCCCGGGCTTGCTCCAGCAAAACCAAAACAAACTATTCCCTCCAAGTTATGAACCGGAATACGAAATTTAATTTCATTCTCCGCCTTAATTAGAACATTCTCCCCATCCCGAGCTAAGTATGCATCAGGCATCGTTACATAAAGAGTATTCAGAAGCTTTCTCAAACATCCTTCACCTCCGAATCAATCATTCGTGCCAGATATTCCTTAACAGAGTGCTTCCGAATGGTGAGGTTTGGTTGGCATATTTCTATCAGTGAACACATAGTACAATGCTTACCTTTCTGTGCGTTCGGAGTAGTTCCTTCCGACATCATCTTATGCATTTTTTCAGACAGTTCTTCGACCCTAACACGCAATGATTGGTTGATAAAAATTGTTTCTCGACGCCTGGTCTGACCATAAAAAAGATACCCTGTATCAATTGAAACCTTCAGCATTTCTTCTAGAGCTATTGCTTGGGCGCAAAGTTGAACCGCATCACGATCGTCCAGTTTTGCACGTCCTCGCTTATATTCTACAGGTGAAGGCCGCCACCATCCCTTCCGCTTGCCAAGCCGCAGAGTGATCCCCTCCAATGCATCTTCCACTCTGTAGAATTCAACGACATCCGCTACGCCACGAAGACCAAGTTTATGTGATACAAGCGGCATCGCCCTGACCACCCTGATATCTTTACGTGTTTCATCCTCAAAAGGGTCATCGGTACGCTCATGAAGGTGTTTCCCATCAATTGTGCGAACATTTTCTGCCCAAGCCTGTTCAACATGGATAAGCGCCCATTGCCGCTCGCAAAACGCCATATGTTGAATACCAGAAAGCAACAACAGATCGTCTTCAGAGTAAGTAATCATAATCTCATCTTCCTTATCGTGTATAACTGAAAAGTATCAAATTATGGCTCTACCAAATAAAAAAACTCCCCAAGTTTTAATTCACCCTTCATATATCCGAGAAAATCAGGACTATAATCATATGGCCCATTAATTCCCAAATCTGAGCAGTGACCACCTTGAATAACGTGGTACAAACCTAGTTTATCAATCTTATTAGACCATATTTGACTATTTTAATTCATGAACTCGATTTTCGGCGCCTTCTCACCTTTTCGGATGCCTCTGCTAAAGACTTATCGATAATTACAGTCCGGGTGTCCGTATCAATCACACGGCATGTGTAAATTCATTTCCACGACTTACCCTTCCTCCGACTTGAATAAGGCTTGCAGTAGGATCACATTCTCTAAATCCGGTACCAAAGGAGTAATCATCCCCGCTTCAACACAACTGGTCGCCACTAACGTCCAGTCTCTTATTCCGCAACGCAGCCGTTATATTATTCTCAACCATTATATAAATAAAGTTCTATGAATCGGCGCAAGTGCTGTGGAAAGATATGAAGGACATCATAACCGCACTCACGAATTGTTTGAGCAATAACAGCGGCAGTTTGCACAGTATTAACTGCCCGGAAGCCTTGCTCCCGGTTTCTGAACGACAAAGTCAATAACACCACGACGATTATATGATGCTATTTTCACGAATAACAACAGTGTATTCATCCGATTCTCAAAATCGTGATAATGAGCCGCCAGCTAACACCATATGCCCACCCCAATACTGGTCCAGGTTTCAAGACACCGCCATACCTGTAGCCACAGATACCATGGAATCGCTAAATGCATCTCTTCGACAAAAGTCTCTGAACCAGTCAGTTCGTGTAGCTTTCTTAACCTTGCAGGGTTATAACTATCAAACGTTCAAGCAATTGAACATCTGTGGTTACAATAA
>NZ_JYNH01000243.1 GCF_000960765.1 Desulfosporosinus sp. I2
CTTCATATTCTGCTACCCTTCTATAAAATGTATTCCGCTTCATGCCTAGTAGCTCCATTGCTCGAACTGCTTTAATATTATCGGCTTTCATCTTTTTAAATCTTTGCGAGTTTGTCATTCTCAATACCCTTAGGAGCCAGAGCCACTTATTGCCCCCATATTAAAACGCAGGGGAAAACTCACTGTATAACCATTTTTTCATCTAAAGATTTATGCTTCCATTCATTAATTGCATTTGAGTTGAAAAACTCAATATTATTATCTTTTAAAATTTTAAAAAATTGGATCAGTCACAACATAATCGGAACCAGATACTGAAGGAAGCCATCCTTTAACATTTGCTTCATATGCTAAAAGCCAATTTTCATCATATAACTCTTCAACCTTCATCAAGGCAGCCCAAATACTTACATCCAACCCTTTGTCAATTATCCCTTTATTTTTAAGTTCTAATGCTGCTAAGGCTACAAAGGAATTATCTATTAATGATATTTTTTTGCTACATTTTCATCAACAGCAATATTTAAAGCTCCACATAACCATAATAGCCAAGTCAACTCGAATTCATATCCATACTCTGAATTAAACATTAATGCTTCATGTATAGCTTCTTTAATTTGCGGTGTATTTCCAATTACATCTTTTACAGTTAGCAACATTTCGGAAGCCAATGGTATAGCAGATGGTTCATACATAATCACATTTAAAATAAATGAAACTAGTATTTCTGAATTGGCTCTCAGAAAAGTTAACGACTTAATTCTTGACAACCCAAATTTCAATACTTCATCATCTGGATATTTCTTAGAGTATTCAAATACTTTACTAATATAACTTAACACTTCTTCTGAATTCCTTGGTAATGAATTTAAGACAGATACCCACTGAGGTTCAAGCGGCTCAGGTAGCTTAATGATTTTAGTCTTATATGGGTTTAGTTCTAACTCATATCCCCTAATTATTTTCTGTAATTCACTAAAGGCTTTTTCAGCTTCTGCTAGGCTATTGAAAAACAAAAAATAATCATCAATATATCTAAAGGCGGATCTAAACCTTACCCTACCCTCAACCTCCTTATCCATTGAAGAACATAATATCTCTGATATTAAAAGGGAGGTATCTGGTCCAATCGGAATTCCATTTGTTTGTCCATCTTGGCAACTTTGTATTGCAGTATCAATCTTATTTCCGATAAATGAAGTGTCCCGTTTGTTTGCTTTTGCAACAGATTTACTGTGAATAGCCCACGGAATACTATGGGTATATATGGTTGAATAATATCTAGAAATATCCGTTCTTAACAGATACCTCGAGCTAGTAGAGCTATTAATTATTTTCTCTGATATCTCTGAGAAGCTAAAGTTTCTCGATAACGCTCTTAAAGACCTAGCTCTTATGCTTGGAATTGTTAAAGACATTCTTGAAGTAGAGATAAAACTTCTTAAATTACTCCAATCATCATCAATAACTTTACAAAGTTTTATCTGATGTAAAGGATTAGGTATCGATAATATCCTTCTTGAATGTATGCCTTTTGGCAAGGAATACCTGCAAGGCTTGCTCGTCTTCTGTGGGAAATTTCGAATATTTGTTAGAATAGTATCTAAAATAGTAACCAGTTTGTCAGTTTGAAACCATGGAGTTATTTCTTGGGGGAAAAACCCTTTTCCTATTAGATTCTTCATAAATTCTGATGGCATAATTTTACGCCTCCATTCATTCCAACTTCTAAAAATAGACAAACTGACAATAGCTAAGACAATTTCCATTCATTATTAAGTTTGTAATTTTTTATAGTAAAGAAAGGTACAATTCTTCAAACATCTTACACCTAACTTTCCACAATTCTTTTATTTTTCCTGCATGTATATAATAAAAGACTTGAGTTAGATCATTTATATAATCATGACGATAATCAAAAAAAGAAGAGGCAAGTAAATTTCCTGCACTCTTCTCTTTATTTATTTTCCTTACTTTAACGCTTCATATTGCTTCTTATACCTGTAGAAACTTGGCTTAGTCATACCCAATTGCTTCATACACTCAAAAGGTTTTACTGTTCCTTCTTCAACATCCTTATATGCTTTTGCAAACAACTTGAAGTCTATTGCTTTAGGCCTACCATACTGCTCCCATTCTCCACGCTCTTTCATGGAAGCTATGCCTTCTCTTTGTCTTTTTTCTCTCTTTTGCATTTCAGCATGTGCGAAAGTTGCATACATCTCAACTAGCATATTATTGATTGTGTCCATCATCATTGAAGCCATATCTTGGTCTTTATCATTACTTAGGGATGAATAATTTATCAAAGAAGTTGGTATCTCTAGGATCATCATTCTAACCCCTAAGTTTTTATAGTGTTGTATCTCCTTCAATGTGTCTAATTTGTTTCTACCCAACCTATCTAGCTCTGAGACAATAATGACATCACCTTTATGCTTTGCCATTCTCTTCATGGCTTGATAGTCAGGTCGATTGAAGTTCTTTCCTGTCTGCTGATCACAGAACATTTCATCCAACTCTATATTATGTTCTTGGCAATAATCATTAATGGCTTTGACTCCTCTATCAAGATGCTGTTCCGTCGTTGAGGTTCTATGGTAACCGTATACCTTTGCCATTGACCTACCTCCGTTCAGTTCCATTCACTAAGCAAATTATACCTCATTATTCTCTAAATGTATACTCTTCTACCGAGACTTCTCAATATTATCAATGAACACATTTTGAGTATATAAAATGGACTAAAAACGGTAGGGTCGATATTTATACTTTTTGATACTATAATAAAGCAAAGAGGTAGGGGCTAACCCTACCTTTCTACGTTTTCCGTATATAATCTCCAACCGTGCCGTTATGACTATAGATTTCGATTACGCTTCAAGTCTTGCTGTTCCATACTAGTAACAGATAATCACATCTGTTAAGTTTTGACTATGATTTACGCTAGGCACACAAA
>NZ_JYNH01000244.1 GCF_000960765.1 Desulfosporosinus sp. I2
GATATCTTGACCCGGAGCCTCGCCCGCCCCACTGCCGGATCCGCCTTTGCCATTGCCTTGTTCTCTCCCCAAGATTTCACCGGGGACCATTTTCTTAGTCCCTTGTCCGGTGTGATTTCGTTTATTGTAATCAAAGCGAAATCGAAATTCTTCAAGGGAACGCATAGGAATCTTGGTATTTTTCTTACCATCAGATAAGATGATACTTTCATCAACAATTAAATCACCCAACTGATGCTTAATAATTTCATCCACTTTTTCTTTATGCCTTGTTTGGTCTAGATACCCTTTGCGATGCAGACTCCAGTCGTCACGACTCACAATGATCTCATCAGACACGCTAATCCCCCTTCCTCTTTAGCGGTTAAGGAGGGCCCCCACATACTTCACGATCTCATTGGCACAGATCGGACAATAGCCATGCTCTTTTACCAGTCGATCCATGACATTGTTAATTCGCCGCAATTGCTCATGATCTGGATGAGTGACAGAGGTTGTAATTTTTACAATATCCTTTAAATCGGCAAATAATTTCTTTTCAATCGCTTCTTTCAGACGCTCATGTGACTCATAGGCAAATGTTTTTCCTTTTCGTGCATACATCGATATCCGAATGAGAATTTCTTCTCTAAACGTCTTTTTGGCATTTTCTGAAACCCCAATTTGTTCCTCAATACTGCGCATGAGTTGTTCATCAGGGGCTAATTCTTCGCCAGTAATCGGGTCATATAATTTTGTGGAATTACAAAACCCTTCGACATTATCTAGATAATTATTCAAAAGTGCTTTCGCTGATTCTTCATACGCATAAACAAACGCTTTCTGGACCTCTTTTTTAGCCATTTCGTCATATTCTCGGCGAGCAACCGAGATTAGATTGAGAAGATTTTCTTTTTCTTCTTTCAAAATAGAAGTATGCTGGGATAGTCCATCCTTTAAGGCCCTTAAAATATCCAGCGCGTTGATACAAGCATGCTCATCCCGAATCAAGGCAGTCGAAATACGGTTAATCACATACCGTGGATCAACTCCACTCATACCTTCTCCTTGTTCTTCTCCTTCCATAGCCAGCTCTTTAATATCCTTCTGATTAAACCCTTCCACATCTTCCCCGTCATAGATTCTCATCTTCTTGACAAGATCCATCCCTTGTTTCTTCGAAGGTTTCAAGCGAGAAAGCACGCTGAAAACTGAGGTTGCCCAAAGGCTATGAGGTGCCAAATGCACATTTCGAATATCACTTTGACTAATTAACTTCTCGTATATTTTAATTTCATCACTGACACGGAGATTATAAGGAATATGCATGACAATAATTCTTGACTGAAGGGCTTCATTTTTTTTGTTGCTAATAAAGGCACGATATTCATTTTCGTTAGTATGGGCAATGACCAGCTCATCCGCTGAAATGAGTGCAAAGCGACCAGCTTTAAAATTTCCTTCTTGAGAAAGACTTAGAAGATTCCAGAGGAACTTTTCATCCGATTTTAACATTTCCTGGAATTCCATTAGGCCCCTGTTTGCTTTATTAAGTTCTCCATCAAAACGATAAGCCCGTGGATCGGATTCAGATCCATATTCAGTAATCGACGAAAAATCTATGCTTCCTGTTAAGTCGGCAATATCTTGCGATTTAGGGTCTGAAGGAGTAAACGTACCCACTCCAACCCGCTGTTCTTCAGAGAAGAGAACTCTTTTGATTGGAAAGCTTTCAACCTCACCACTAAATTCTTCATCTAACCGCAGACGACAAACTGGGCAAAGATTTCCTTCGATACGTATCCCATACTTCTCCTCAAATTGTGGACGTAATGAAACTGGTAAGAGATGCAGAGGGTCCTCATGCATGGGGCAGCCTTCAATAGCATAAACCGCTCCTTCCTCGGTTCTCGTAAACTCTTCAAGCCCTCGCTTCAATAAGCTTACAATCGTCGATTTTCCACCACTCACGGGTCCCATTAATAATAATATACGTTTACGAACATCTAAACGTTTAGCAGCACTGTGAAAATACTCTTCGATAAGGCGTTCTAACGTTCTATCCAACCCAAATAATTCTTTATCAAAGAACTTGTATTTTTTCTGATCTCCAATTGTCTCCACCCCAGCAGCCTTGATCATAGCATAGATTCGAGCATGGGCATGCAACGCCAAATTAGTGTTTTCTGTAACCATCTGCAAATAGTCTGCAAACTTACCACTCCAAGCTAGAGCAGCCTCTCCTTCACGATATTCTCGTAACCACTTGATGACTTCCATGGTAACCCTCCCTTCTCTAACAACCAGCGAGACCTCTGGATATAGTTATGTATATGCCATCTTAGAGAAGATAAGTCACTCTTGATTTTGTATAATAAAAAGAGCCTAGCGAACTAGACCCTTATCCTTTAATATAATGCTAAATATCTATCCAGTTCCCATTGGGTGACTGTCACTATGAAACTATCCCATTCTTCAGTCTTTGCTTCAACGAAGCGATCATAGATATGATGACCAAGCGCTTCACGGATGACAGGGGCTTTAGCTAATTCATCTAAGGCATCTTTTAGGTTGCTTGGAAGAGAGTCTATCCCTAGTTTTTCTCGTTCTTCGGAGGTCATGGCGTAGATATTCAAGTCAACTGCTGACGGGGGAGAAAGCTTATTTTTAATTCCGTCAAGCCCAGCTTTAAGCTGGACTGCTAAGGCTAAGTATGGATTACACGAAGGATCAGGGCTCCTTAATTCAATCCGGGTCGAAGAACTTCTTTTGGCCGGTATTCTAATCAGCGGACTCCGATTACGGCCTGACCATGCTATGTAACAGGGGGCTTCATAACCCGGAACAAGGCGTTTGTATGAATTGACGGTTGGATTCGTGATGGCTGTAAACGAACGAGCATGTTTCATGAGCCCTGCGATATAATGATAAGCGATTTCAGAAATTTCCATGGGTCC
>NZ_JYNH01000245.1 GCF_000960765.1 Desulfosporosinus sp. I2
GAATTTCTTTGATCGGGTTCCAGCAGGTTGCCAGTATCTCCAAGGAGTATACTGCTTGAAGTGACAATTTCTTCTCTTATGCCGTCGATCGGGGGATTGGTGACTTGTGCAAAAAGCTGTTTGAAATAAAGGTAGAGCATCTGAGGTTTCTCAGATAAGACAGCGAGCGGTGAATCTATACCCATGGCTCCAATCGGATCAACGCCTTGGATCACCATAGGCAGAATTGTTGTCGTTATATCCTCATACGTATATCCAAAGGCTTTCTGCTGCTTAATCAGGTCCTCAGTGACTTCCTCTTCCGACATTTTCTCAACTGGTAGATCAATTAAAGGTACGATATGCCGGTTATTCCATTCTGCATAGGGATTTAAGATTGATACACTTTCCTTAAGTTCTTCGTCAGAGATGATTCTCTGTGCTTCGGTATCGATGAGCAACATTTTGCCCGGTTCCAGCCTACCTTTATATTTTACATTTTCAGGTTTGATGTCCAAGACCCCAACTTCTGAAGCCAGGATAACCTTATCATCGTTTGTGACATAATACCGAGAAGGTCGGAGTCCGTTTCTGTCCAGTACTCCACCGATGACCACACCATCAGAAAAACCCATGGCCGCCGGCCCATCCCAAGGCTCCATTAAATAGTCATTGAATCTGTAAAAGTCCTTTTTCTCCTTCGACATCAGCTCGTTCTTTTCCCAGGTCTCAGGAATCATCATCATCACAACATGCGGAAGCGATCTTCCTGTGAGGTGAAGAAATTCAAGACTATTATCGAACATTGCTGAGTCACTGCCCGACTCGTCGACGATCGGATATACTTTTGTGAGATCCTCAAAAAGCGGTGAATCGATACATTTCTGCCTCGCCTTCATCCAGTTGACATTCCCTCTAATGGTATTGATTTCGCCGTTGTGAACAATATATCGATTGGGATGGGCTCTCTCCCAGCTTGGGAAAGTATTGGTGCTGAACCTTGAATGAACCATAGCCAAGGCAGATGTGAAATCAAGATCTGCCAAGTCAAGATAGAAATTCCTAAGTTGTTCCGCTGTCAGCATGCCTTTATAAACAATGGTTTTCGAAGAAAGGCTGGCGATATAGAAGGTGCCCCCCTTGTCTTCGCACATCGGACCAATGACTTTTTCTGCCCTTTTTCTGATAATATAAAGCTTTCTTTCAAAATCCATGCCATTAGAGAGACTAACATCCTTGCCGATAAAAACCTGGATTAATCTCGGCATTGCTGCTTTTGCACCTTCGCCGATGGTCGTCTTATCGATTGGAACTTCTCTCCAGCCTAGGATCCTCTGGCCTTCCTCCTGAACGATTTTTTCGAAGGTTTCCATCTGAGTTTTTCTAAAATCATGATACCTGTGAGCAAATACCATGCCTACGCCGTAGCTACCTTTTTCCGGCAAATCAAACCCTAACGCATCGCATTCCCTTTTGAAGAAATCGTGTGGTATTTGGATGAGTATTCCGGCACCGTCCCCTGTATTTTCGTCGGCACCGCTTGACCCCCTGTGGCTTAAGTTTTCCAGTACAGTCAAGGCCTCATCTATAATGTCATGAGACTTCTCCCCCTTGATATTAACGACAAATCCCATACCGCAAGCATCATGTTCTAATGCCGGATCATAAAGGCCCTGTTTCTTCGGTAAACCATAACTTTGCATAATACACACCCTTTTTGGAGTCTTCAGTTTTTGTATGATAAAAATTGTAACATAAATAGGTGAAATGAAAACTAATTTTAGCAAAAAATAATGTATTCTTGTTAAAGAAACGAGTTAATAGTAGGTTTAACAACAAATATCGTCTATCGTGGAGAACGCAACGGTAACCGTGTATAATTCCGATTCTAACATATTCGCAAGTTTATAATAACTGGAAGCCTTAATGTATTATGTATTTTTATATAAACTTCTGGAAATTATAAATAGTTTACAATGAGTAAGCCTCTCATGTAAACCGCCGATAATAACGTTGGCAAATATAGTCACTTTTTAAGTTCTAATCTTTGCCCCAATCTACCCGTAATCTCATCTGAAGCATTTACCTGAACATCGATTTTGGCATCTAAAAACGTTTCCCTCCAGTGTGGTTTAACCTTGTTCCAATCTTTAGGATTATAACGATGTAACTTTTCTGAAAAACCCAGACAATCCGATTCATAGCCCCGAACAGTATCAATCGTCCGGCTTTGACTTTTCCACTAGATACGTAATCTATTTACCTACACTCTTTACTCGAATTGATCGACTTTAACTTTATTTTTAATCCCCCCCTGCTTTATAAAAACTTGTTTAGTTAATATGTCTATTTTTATTAAGTTTAAAACTAAAGAGTTACCCCTTCTTCCTAAGCCAAGAAATCCCTAGTAAAAATATGGGTATAACTAGCTCAAAGGTTCTACCGAAGGTGGCCAATAATTACTTAAAGATGAGGGTAGAAGTAACAAAAACAAACAACAACATGACAACCTGAGTTCCGGATATTTTAACGTTTTGTTCCATATACTGCTCCTTAACGAATTAGCATGTCACCAATCAAGACTTGAATAAGCAAGTAATATGCAGTATTTTATAGACTTTTATTAGAAATTTTTCAAGTAAAAAAAAGCTCACACCTTGCAAAATGTGAGCTTCCTTTTTTACTTGATACATCCTTTAATATTAACCTTAGGTCATTTCTCACGTTGGTTCAAGATAAACTCGGGGGACTCGTTTGGAAATTCCACAAACCACTTCATAGCTGATAGTTCTTAGCCACTTTGCCATTTCCATGGCTGTAATTTGTTCATTGCCATCTTGCCCTAAGATCGTCACGATATCCCCCACTTGGACTTTTGGAATTTTGGTTACATCAAGCATTGTCTGATCCATACAGATCCGCCCAATGATCGTAGCCCGCCCTCCATGGA
>NZ_JYNH01000246.1 GCF_000960765.1 Desulfosporosinus sp. I2
GTTGGCGGAGAAATATCCCTTATTAAAGAAGTTTCATAAACCTGAATTCAAGGGGATCAATCACCTGGTTCAGACGGGTGAACTCTATCTGCCTTCTTATGATACTTGTCCAGCCTGTAAGACAGAATGGGTCTTTGATCTCTACGGCGATATTTATGGGTGTACAGCAACTACGGGGCAAAACCAATATAAACTCGGTACGTATTTTCCAGTGTTCCAACTTGAAGCCAACGAAGTGAAAGAATGGCAGGAACGCAGTGTGCTGACAATCCCAGAATGTCAGGATTGTGAGGTTAGTTTAATCTGTGGTGGGGGGTGCGGTGCGGTGGCCAAGGATCGTCTAGGTAAAGTTCAGGCTCCGGATTGCCACCCCATAAAGGAGTTGTTAACGATTGGGTTAAATTACTATGGAGAGGATCTACTGAAGATAGGTTAAAATTAAATTATGCCTTCCAAGAATCCAACTTCTTATTAATGGGAGTAGGATTCCAAATGAGTTCACTAAAAGAGCTAAGAAAGAAATTTAATTATAAAGAATTACTATTATAAGAGAGGTTATCGATCATTATGGAAAATCTATCGAAGATAAAAAGTGAAGAATTAGAACGTAGGTTGAGAGTTTTAGAGGAAGAATTAGAAGAATTAGAAGAGGAAAAAAGCTTTGTTCTCAAGCAAACAGGGCTTCATATCAGCGGCGGTAAAGTTAAACAATATGAAGCACAAACCCAATCCTTGAAACAATCCATTTCCGAACTCCGTGAGAAACTTAAGCAATAAAGTTATCAATTAATGGATAATAATAAAGTTAAATAAATTTAATGAGGGGTGTCTATAATGGAACCTATTTATACGGTAACTACGACAAAATCGTTTGATGAAGCTGTGAAATCAGTTGAAGAACAAACTAAGGCTAGCGGATTTCGCGTACTATACATTCATGACGTCCAGGCAACACTTGCAGAGAAAAACTTTAAAATTGAACCCTTAAAGATATTAGAAGTATGTAATGCTAAATTTGCATCAAATGCTTTAGACATCGATCTAGTGGTTAGTCTCTTAATGCCTTGTAAGATTAATGTTTATTCTTCAGAAGGAAAAACATTAATAAGCACGATTCGGCCAACTAGTTTAGCAAGTATTTTTAACAAAGAGGAAATCAAGACCTTTGCAGAAGACGTAGAAAAGATCCTTATTAATATCATTGACCAAAGTCACTGAAGACATTTACCTCCGGGTAATCCTATTAGTTGCTGATCATGGGGGTATGTGAAAACTCTGTCCCCAAAATTATCAGTGGTTAGAACAATTAACAAGCGTCCATTTCACTACTATAAAGTGAGGGACGCTTGTTATTTATTGTTAAAGAAGCAAAAGTGGGGATGAATAAAGTCTTCGTTCTTCGCTCTTCGCTCGATAAACATTAACTTGGTAGTATCCAAGTAACCCCTGTTTCTTGGATAGCAACCTTTTCCATTTGTCCTGCTGCCGCTGACGGAACGGGCAATGGGTTCTTCCATGGGCTCTCCGGATAGGTTGAAAGCTCCCCAATGCATAGGAATAATCCATTTCGCAGAGATTTCCTCGGCCATTTTCCAGGCTTGTTCAGGCGTAGCATGTCTAGCCTCAAAAGACTTTGGAGAGTAGGCGCCAATACCCATTATAGCTAAATCAATCGGAACCCCACTCAATTGTTGTTTAATCAGTTCGGTGTAGCCTGTGTCGGCACCAAAAAATAAATTACCAGTAGTTGGTGCCGAAAATACCCAGATGAGTGGGACCGAACATCAGCGCAAAACCTAAAAAGCAATAAACCAAGGTGGTGATGACAAAAGTGAGGATGTTTTCAATAGCCACACTGATCACATTCTTGGATTGGATAAAACCGACTTCGTAGCAAACAAAACCTGCCTGCATAAAGGCACTTTGACTGAGGGCAAGATTGCTGACTTTGTTGTGCTGGATAAAAATCCGCTAAAAGTAACTCAAGGAAAATTGACAGAAATTCGAGTTGAAAAACTATTTATTAAGGGTCGAGAATACATGGGGCCCTCTGCTAACTCACTAGCGCTTATGTTTGAAGCTACTAAGAACAAGCTTATCTCTCTTTAGAGCTGGAGGAAATCAGATCAACACCGAATAATTTAAGGCCACAGATAAAAGAACATAAGGGACTAAAAAAGCTTTTCTTACTGGTAAAAGGTAGAAATATATCATAAAGTAAAAAGTCCATGTAATAGGAGTCCAAAACGAAAAGATCCCGAAAATGCTTGTCGCACCCATGTTTTTACAGATTATAGGTTTTAATGATTTATACTGTATACTTTTAAATTGTCCCTTGTTGATTGGCTGATAAAGTGATAGTTTATGAATAGCAAATATGGAGCAAAGGCGCTCCTTAAAGATTGAAAACAATCTTTGAGGAGGCCTTTTTGTATTATTCAATTCTAGGAAGTCGAGTATTAATTTGAAGATTAATCCACTCTAAGAATTTATTGTATTTTTTAGATATAGATAATATACTATAACTAGTACAATAATGGGCTATGGAGCTTTCTGGAGATGGTTATCTCTAGGAGGCTTTTCTTCTTGGCAGAAGGGGGGATAAGGTTTATACATAATGGAATTTCCCAACAGGATGGAGTTGTATGTGTTGAGCTTAAAATTCAGAGGGGTCATAAAACAAGTTCTTGTATTGTTAGCTGCTCTGGTCGGAGCATTACTAGTGGGTGCATTATTTCTTCTTTTAGCCAAGTCGGATCCTATTAAAGCTTATGAAGTTATGTTTTCAGGTCCAGTGCATGACAAATACGGCATAACCGAGACCTTAGTACGGTCAGTTCCCCTACTTTTGGTAGGGT
>NZ_JYNH01000247.1 GCF_000960765.1 Desulfosporosinus sp. I2
GAGAATCATAGACCCGCAAAGGTACACGATCATCATCAAGAGAAGCCTCTAATGCCGAAGAATAATGTCGTGCTTTGGCAAAGAAAACGTCGGACTTTACGCTTGAGTTCAAGGTCGCTGCCCATGTATTGGTTTGTTTCTGATAAGTATGATATAGAGTGTCAAAAGCTTCCTTCCGAGTACGTCGTTCATGACTTTCCATAAATTGTATGAAATTTCCCTTAGTTAATTCGACGGTCTTTCCGGATTCATCGATAATACTGGGAAACTTAAGGTCGGCATTATTAGCCATTGAAAAGATAGCCCCTGGAGCTTCAGCTAATTCACCGACTTCCGCTAACAGTTTTTCTTCTGTTGAACTTAGAATATGCTCTTGCTTACGCAAAATATCATCCAAGGCATGCCTGTAGATACCCATCTTCGAGGACGTAGTTTGAAATTCGGATAGCCTTCCTTCAGGCATCGCTAATAATTCAGGGACTACGAACGAAGCAGCACTTCCGACCTTTACGGCAAGGGCTCCGGCTCGATCTGTCAATGCTTGATACTCTGCATTACGATTGTCTTCATCTCTCCTCATACGGGCATAGGAATAAACCTCTCCCATACGCAGACTTAAATCATCCATCCACTCAAAACATGCAATTAAAGTGTCAGCATTATCCGCTAAATGCCCTTCAAATCGTTTCCCATCTCCTAAACGTTTTTCGATCTGGGCAAATTCTAATTCCCATTGAGCATTATCGGAAAAAATGTCTTCCAAATGCCATTTTGTAGCCTCAGGAATTTCTGCTCTTGACTTCTGCTTTTGTTGTGCCATAGTTTTTAACCTCCTTAGAAATATGATCCTCTTTATTATATACACACAGCTTAGTAATTACCATTTCTCAGAATTAAGTACATTTTTGCGGTCCCTTCTCGCCATCACGGCGCCTTGCCATCCTTGGCGGCGCTCTAATCTCGAACATCCTTGTTTGAGTCATGGCATCTTTCTTCTGACGCCAACTAAAAAGAGGACCCTGCAGCAGGTCCTCTAGCCAAGATTCAAGGAGATCTAACGAGATCTAACGACATGGAAGACAAAAAAGTCTGAGCGGAAGAACAAACGTGAATAGAAAATGGGATGATCCGATTTATCAAAATGGACTTCATCTAAGAGTAATAAGGGGCTAGCAGCAGAAACAGATAATTTATCTGCTAATTCTTTCCCTGCAACAATCGGCCGAATGTCGGTCGAAGCATACGCAATGCGGATTTCTTTTACTTCTTCTAAATACGTAAAGATCGATGACTTGATCTTTACAATGTCCAGTTCCCCAACAGATGGAGAAAACATATCGATACAATATACAACAGGTATACCATCCGCAGTGCGGACTCTACGTGACTGATTTACAGGAGTACCTTCGTCTACCCCTAGTTTCGCTGCGACCCTCGCATCCGCAAACGAGTTCGCAATTTCAATTTCACTTGTCCCTGGAACCATACCAAGTTCTAATATCGCGTCTGTCACTCTAAAAAGCACCTCAAGACCAGGTTTCACCTTTGGGGATGATTCCCCACGTATATAAGTACCCAATCCTTGCTTTTTTTCGACAATCCCATTGGCTTCTAAGACCCGCAACGCTTCACGAAGAGTGTTGCGACTGACCCCCAGTTCCTTGGCAAGGTTTTCCTCATTCGGAAGACGACTGTCGATAAGATATTTTCCACGACGAATTTCATCTAGCAGTTCCAAACGGACAAGATCAGAGAGGGATTTGCCACTCTGATGAATCCGTCCCATGATGTTTACCTCCTCAATTTGTTTTAAGATTTCCTTCTAATCAAATTACTTATTAGGATTATACGGAATTCCATCCGCGGCAGGGGCAGTACTTCTGCCTACTAATCCGGTCAAGGCTAAAATCGTCAATGCGTAAGGTAACATCTGGATAATATTTGAGGAAATACCCCCACCTTGCAATATCATACTCAAAGCCGTGGCGAACCCAAACAAAAGTGCAGCTCCCAATGATCCGAAAGGTGTCCATTTGCCAAAGATCATGGCAGCCATAGCAATATAGCCTCTTCCGCCACTCATATTAACTTCAAAACTATTTAATAATCCTAAGGCCAGGTAGACTCCACCCAGACTTGAGAGCATACCACCTATCATTACACCCAGATAACGCAAGTTTCGAACGTTAAGGCCCGCAGTATCAGCAGCTTGAGGATTCTCCCCCACCGCTCTAATTCTTAAACCTAAATTTGTATGAAACAAAAAATAATGTGACGCAAAAACTAGAAAGAACATTAAGTAAACTACCACATTTTGTGACCCTAGAATTGGCCCAACAAAGGGAATATCACTAATCCCAGGAATGGTAAGGTTGGGAAGAGCAGGTGTTTCTCGAGGAGTTCCTCCATACCCAAAAATGGTATTTAGTAAAAAGGCAGTTAATCCAGCCGCAAAAATATTGATACTCATTCCCACAATGACTTGATCCGCTCCAAGACTTACCGTTACATAAGCAAAAAGAGCCGAGATGAGTGCACCCATCAATAAAGCTCCTAGCAAACCTAGCCATGCGCTATGAGTATAAAAGGAAAATAGCACCCCAAAGAAGGCACCAATCAGCATGATCCCTTCCATAGCAATGTTTACTACCCCGCTACGTTCTGAAAAGGTTCCCCCTAAAGCAGGGAGAGCAATTGGGGTTGCCATAGCGAGTGTTGCAGCCCACAAATCAGGTCTAGCCAATGTGTCCCAAAGCATATTCTTTAAGCC
>NZ_JYNH01000248.1 GCF_000960765.1 Desulfosporosinus sp. I2
GGGGGTAACAACCCTTCCGCTGGGCCCAACTATTTCTGCCACGAGTTGGGGCTTCATTAACGTTCCACCGTTTGCCACCGCTGAAACCGCGGTTAATAACTGGATAGGGGTAACATTATTCGTTTGCCCTATAGACATCGTCGCCAAGTCTAAGGCAGTTGCTTTTTTCTTATTCGCTAAAATGCCTAGCGCTTCACCAGACATCTCAATTCCCGTTTTCTGACCAAATCCAAAGTCACGTAGATACTTATAAAAATTGTCCATCCCTAGACGTTGTCCCATCTCAACGAAACCCGGATTACAGGAATTTTCGGCTACTTGCAAATAGGTTTGGTCGCCATGCCCCCCCGCTTTCCAGCAACGCACATTTTTACCTAGTACGGTATAAGCTCCTGGATCAAAGAAATGCTCTGTGACCTTAATTTTCTTTTCCTCAAGGGCTCCTGCTAGTGTAATAATTTTAAACGTTGACCCAGGTTCATAACCATTCTGAATCGCAATATTTCGTCTCGTACTGGGATCTGCTTCTTGATAGTGATTAGGATCAAAGGTTGGCGCAGAAGCTAAGGCTAGCATTTCTCCGGTATTGGGATCCATGATCAAAATTGAGGCGTTTTTAGGTACCTGACCATTCATATTGATCCCCTGACCCGTCATCAACTTTTGTAACTCCCGCTCAGCAAAGGCCTGGATATTTTTATCAATCGTTAATCGTACCGTATTTCCTTGTTTAGGAGCTAAATACTGATGCTCCGCCTGAGGAAGTGGAATCCCATTGGCTGCAAACTCTTGGAGAATACTTCCCTGTATCCCTTTAAGCTCGGTTTCCCTTGTCAACTCTATCCCTTCTAGGCCCTGATTGTCAATTCCAGCATATCCAATAATATGCGCTGCTAATGTACCGTTAGGATAATACCGTTGGCTATCTTCCGTAGTTCCAATTCCCGGTAGCGCTAACTCCCGCACTTGGGCAGCCACTTCTGGCTTTACGCGTTTCTGAACATATTCTAAAGCCGAACGTTTCGTGATTCGTGCCTCAATCTCCTGAGCAGTTTTTCCGAGCAAAGGGGCCAGGGTCGCTGCCATCTCTTTAGCCCTACCTGACTGCCTCACCTCTGCTGGAATGGCATACACTGTTTCGCTACTAACACTCATCGCTAAAACATTTCCTTGACGATCCTCAATATTTCCACGTTTAGGTGCCACGGGAACACCGCGAAAGTGAGAATCATCCGCTTTTTTTCTCAAATCAGCACCCTGACTCAACTGCACGAACCCTAGTCGAATAATTAAGACAATCAAAAAAATACTAACACACAAAAAAAGAAAAGCGATTCGTTTACGCATGACGACAAAAGGACTCACAAGTCCCACCCCCACCTTTCAGGGAGTCTCCGCGTACCCAAAGCGCCATTCTCTTAACGTTGCGTTGAAGCAAAAAAACTGGTAAAAATCTGTGAAAATTGCTGCAGTTTCGTGGGTTTATCCTCGGTCGGTTGATTTACGGCTTGGGTCGTAGGAGCCCCCTTTTGATTTTTGACCGCAGGTACTGCGCCTGCCATGTAAACTTTCCCGGTTGGTTTTTCCATACCCATCGATAATGCTACACTCTCAATCCGTCCCACTGACCGAAGTTTATCAGACTCCATCTGAAGCAGATCATTCTGCATTTTAATTGCGGAAATCTCCTTTTCAAGATTCCGAACTTGGGCCCCTTTGACGACAGTGAGTTGGATTGTTTCCGCACCGATTGCCCCAGTTAGCCCAACGATGCAGGCTAAGGCCACAATACTCTTGATTTTATGGTAATCTTTCTTTTTCTTAGGGGATCGGAGGCTTCTCTCAGAATAGGTTTGGGTTAATGTATCCTGCCATTCTGCTGTTTCCTGCCAATTTATAGTTTCCTGCGCCACTACCATGGGTATTCTTCCTCCTTAATCTTTAGACATTATATTTTTTCGGCAACCCGTAGTTTAGCACTTCTCGATCTTGGATTTTGCTCAACTTCTTCTATAGAGGGGAGAATAGGTTTTCGCGTTAATATCTTGGCTATCGTTTTTGCCTCACACCGACAAATCGGTAGTTCTGGTGGACATGTGCATCGTCCCAGCCAAGAATTCATTCTTTCTTTAACGATACGATCTTCAAGAGAGTGAAATGTAATCACGCCAATTCGTCCACCGTGATCTAAACAACGCATCGCCTGATCAAGCACTCGATCTAAAACTCCTAATTCATCGTTAACGGCAATCCGAATTGCTTGAAATGTACGTTTTGCGGGGTGAGGTCCACTACGCCGAACCGCCGCTGGAACTGCTGCTTTGATCGATTGGACTAGGTCACCCGTTGTTTCAAGCGGTCGCTCAAGGCGTGATTGAACAATAAATTGGGCAATTCGTTTTGACCACTTTTCTTCCCCATATTGCCAAATTAGCTGCGCCAAAGCTGCTTCGCTCCACGTATTGACAATTTCCCGTGCATTTAAGGTACTCGAAGGATCCATACGCATATCCAAGGGTGCATCCTGCATATAACTAAAACCCCGTTCGGCTTCATCAAGCTGCGGGGATGAAACCCCTAAATCAAAGATGATTCCATTGACAGGAAGTAAGTTTAATTCTTGAAGAGAAACCTCCAGTGCTTCAAAATTCCGATTAATCAAAGTGACTCGCTTATCCAAACCTAAGATTTCTTCAGCATGTTGGATAGCTTGTCTATCCTGGTCAAAACAAATTAGTTTTCCAGAGGTT
>NZ_JYNH01000249.1 GCF_000960765.1 Desulfosporosinus sp. I2
GGATATTATGACGTAAAATAAGAATGATGCAATACAATGATCCTTCGTACATTGCAGTGTTTGCAGTAAGTTGCGAACGACTATCTGCATAACCAATAGCTAGATCAGATACATGAGCTGAGAGCATGGAGATAACCATGTTTAATGCTGAATCTTTGGTCTTACTAAGTTGAGTGTTGGTCCTATAATTATGGTATTTACTTCCTCCCAAAGATAATTAGATATCTTCGTTTCCTTCATTACTATCATCCTTTTTTAATCCCGCAGTTCTCATGTTATTTAAGAAATTGACCAAACCCTGTGAACCAAGAAAGATGCCTAATCCTATGATAAATTCGGTTATTATCCCTATTGATCCAAGTAGTATAAATCCTGTAAAAGAATTAGGTAGTCCACGCATGGAGCTCGTTAATGTGGATACTAGCCTCGGCAATGAACTTCCGATAAAGTAAAGCCCGAGAACCGAAAACGCTACTCTCTGTATATCAGTTACCTCTATACCAGCACCCTCCTTAGAATGGTTTCCCTCTGTAACCATAATCGCAGATAATTTATCAGAAAAAAACCATAACAAAACTCCAAAGAGGATATATACCAATGAAAAAATGATATTAACGAAACTTTCATGTGCCACGGGTTATTGACGTTAATAACAACAATATTCATGCTTTCATTCATTTTCTTGAAAGATTGGAAACTCGTATACCCCAATAGGGGGTTTTTTGCTCAGTACACATCCATAATGTGGATGCTTATGAGTGGGCTGAACGGCATATTCGTAATACGGTTACGTGGTTACGCCTGGAATAAATCAATTAAATATGCTGTTATCGGGTTATTGGTTGCAATTCCTTGGATGATTTTAGGAATATTTGTGGCTCTGAGTTCTAGACTCAATAGTTCTTCCGTCGAACCAGGAGTATGCAAACGTATCAATAAAACCAACAAACGTACCAGGCAAGGACTGGAATTTAGCCATAACAAAGGTGATTTTTAAATCAGGAATGGATTCCACTAAAAAGGTAGCGAGTGTGTACTTGACTTTCTTTAACACAACAATGGAGCGGATAAAGCATTTTTGCCTTCGGGAAATATTGTCGGCTTAGTTGGAACAAGTGGGAAGTTATATGCTTTGAACTTGCCTTATACAATTGCCGAAGATTATAAGAATAGTGAAGTATTTAGACAGGAGAAGGCACAGAAAGAAGGGAGAATTTATCAGCCTGGTATTTTCACAACGCTGCCAGAGGTTCTTGTAGATTCTAATGAAAAGAATTTTACAAAGATTATTTACCAGGATGAGAACGGCAAGAAAATAGAAATTCCGATTGAAGAGATAACCCCTGAAATTGCAGCCCAAAATCAAGGTGCATTTTTTTACCAAATTACAAACTAAAACCTATGTCATCATACATCTCCTCGATGCCTCGGTTAGTGTTTCTGTCCAATTTTTCCGATTTCCGAGTTACTGTTTTTCATTTTTAATTCTATTATACTTGAAAGAGTAAGATAACGTAATCCATAGCCTAAAACTGAGAAGCAGATAGCAGTTGCTAAAAATCTAGTCCGGCGATATAGACTCCTCCCCCTCGTTCTTATGCCACTCTCTCTACTTTGAACCAGTAATAAATTTTGTGAAGTAAATATCCCGCCACATTAAGAACAAAGAATAATGCAACCCATGCTACATTCGAACGTCTTAAATGATAAGCTTTTACTGTTGTCCATATTCCAAATAAAACCCAATATATCATAATGAAACCTACTCCAATTTGTTAAAAATTGCATATTGATTTGAATTGGAATATTGTTTCATGCCTATTTCAAGATACCTATTATTGCTAAGAAATTCTCCACCAGAATTATTTCCGAACTCTTTAACATTTCTTATATTTTCGGGGTACCGATACTCGATTTCCCCTAGGTATATCGGTTGTGTTTCAGGCGGATTTTCAATATCAAAATCATTGGGTAACTGGACAAGTGCCACATTGGAGTAGACGTACACAAGCTTCTTCGATATCTTCGAAGCCATCTGCAATTTTCCCGCACATTCTCCTTAGCAATCTTAAATCATTAAACCTTTAGGGCTTCTTGCGGAGCATCAAAGAATGATCAAATAGGCTCCTCGATAGGTTGCAGCTTGGTCCTCTTTGTTTTCTGCGTCAATCAGGACTTCTTGCTCTATCTCATCTTCTTTAAGGTTCATAGCAACGACAGCAGCGGTGGGAGTGTAACGCTGTTTTGTAACGGTTTTTCCTCGTTTCCCAGTGGTTTGGTAGGGCATTTTAATGTAGATATTAGGAATGGAAACAGACACTGGTCCAGAGCCTTGGGCCTTTAGTCGGGGAAATACCTCTTTAATCAGCATCCGAGCATTTAGCGGTACATAACGCTCAGGTCCACTCCAGGATTCAATCTCTTTTCGGTAAAGAGCCCTATTGCGCTTAGCTTTCGTTACCCAGTCAAAGACGAGGGTTAATTTGGTGACGCTCATAATCTATCGCTAATGAATCAAGGTCCATGTTCTAAGAGCTTTTTATCCGCTTGCATTGTCAAATGGCAGCCCTGTGATTCTCGTCATTCTACTCCAAAATTATACTCAACATATTATCTTCAATTGTGTATAGAAGTGGAACAACTTGCACTCCCAGATATTTCTCGGAAAGTCTTTTAGACTCATTCACAACAAATTCCACTTCATTATCAATTTCAAACATGGGAGCATAATTCATGAAATGTTCTT
>NZ_JYNH01000250.1 GCF_000960765.1 Desulfosporosinus sp. I2
TCATTAGTCTGAAATTCAACGAAATAAAAGGGTCGCTTTCGGAGCTGCTTTTTTAGTCATTATGCTTAGAGTCGCAGTACCGCAGCCAAAATCTAAGATAGTATCGCTGTCTTTAATATCGGACTGTAGTAATAAGGCTTTTATTAAACTTTTTTTCCGACATGGTAAGCTTCATTACAGGGTCAAAGAAACGGGTAAGCCATTTAAATTTTAAAGCTGGGATAAACCTTGTGTTTTTTGTCATATCTACACCCCTAACGTGAAATTTTTGGTTTAGCAAATAAGGCGAAATAGGCAAGGAATATAACGCCTGATACGACGAGAATATCTGCCGTATTGAAAACGGGGTAGTTAATCAATTCAAAATCTAAAAAGTCAACTACATAGTTTAGCCGTACCCTGTCAATAAGGTTTCCCAAAGCCCCAGATATAACAAGGGTGAGGGATATAAGCAATAGACGGTTTTGTGTTTTGTAATTCTTAACTAGGCAGACTATTAGAGCTATAGTAACTATAGATGTAATAATTATGAGGAATGCTTGCTTACCTTGTAAAATACTAAATGCTGCTCCAGTATTTTGCCCATAGGTTAAGTGGAATACATTTTTAATGATTGGGAACGTATTGACGGGTTTGAGAAAGGTTTCTGCCAGGTACTTGAACACCTGGTCTATAGCCACAAACACAGCTATAATAATAAAATAATTCATTTCAAGCCTCCAATATTACTTTGATAATAACTTGAATTCATGTTAAATAGCCAGTCGCTGTTGACGTGCAGCCAACCGTGCTCGCATACGTAACTGAGGAAGGGGCACTCGGTAGCGGCATAGCTGTGACGAACTTTGGTATTGAACGCTTTGGCGATTCGGTCGTACTCGCGTGCCGGGAGTCCCTCGGCTGATAGCACCATTATCACCGAGTTGATGTGCAGGCGACCGAGGAATCAAGATTCGCCTACTTAAAAAATGAAAAATGCTAACAAGATATGGTACAATTCTTACCGCTTTGTTTAGCCTTTAAAAGGGCTTTGTCTGAAGCCACAATAACGTCGTAAATATAACGCCCATCGTCTGGATAGCTCGAAACGCCTAAGGAAACCGTAATTTGGGGATATGTTTGATTATCAAGTCGACTTATTTCACATCTGATTTTTTCTGCCATCTTCCTCGCGTTCTTTTTGTCGCAGTCCATTAAAAGTAGTATTATTTCCTCCCCACCGTATCTATAAACTCGATCGTTCGCACGAACACAAGCCTGGATTGTCTGGCCTACCTTCATGAGTACGTTATCCCCAATATCATGACCAAAATGATTATTGAAATCCCGGAAATTGTCAATGTCAATAAAAATCAGTGAGTATAACCCGTTATGTTCCACATTTTTGATATCAATATCAAAAGCCCTGCGATTTAGAAGTCCCGTCAAATTGTCTTTCATTAGGCTTAACCTTAATTGTCGGTTTAACTCTTTTAGTTTATCGAGCCTTTTTAAAAACAGTTCGACCGCAATAAAATTTGTTAACCCAAACATGGCCCCAAGTATAATGCAGTGCACTACCATGTTATTGAATAGCGGCATAGCCGTGAAATGCAATAGTGCTGCATTTATAATTCCGATAATTACCATAGTAACTAACAACCATACTCTGATCATAAGCCAAAAAAACTCCCTCTTCTTAATTATAAGTGATCGCCAAAAGTTTCTCCTCTCATTCTAAAATGCTTCTACGACATCCGGATCAAAATGCTGGTTTTTATCCGCTGTAATTCTATCCATAGCTTCTTGATGAGAGTCCCTATTTTAGATCTCATGGAACAAGTTGCGTCGTACGCTAATCACTTGAGTTCTCCTCTCTCCTCTAGCTTATTTTCATCAGTCCGCTATCCGTACTGATCGTATACACTGTTACCTTGTTTCCGCAGAATTTAAACTCAGTACAACAATCTGCGCAGAAATACTGATCCTTGCCGATAATTCTTACCGCCCGGCTCCGACACTGAATGCATTGTGTTTGTTTCTCGAAAGAGCCCCTGATTCGTTTTACTTGATGCGTAATCTTCACTTTTTCCGACTTGGCTTTTTCGCCCATCTTTTCACCTCCTTTAAATTCGGTAAACATATTCCATAAGTACCTGAAAAAAACACACTTTCAGATACGAACAATCTGTTCTGCAACATCAATGGTAAACACATAAAAAAAGGACAAGCACTCATTGTAAGCCGCCTGTCCTACTCTAACCTCATCTCATTACCAGCCCATGTTACCAGACCAAGACTAGGTGCCAGTTGAACAATTAAAAAACGACTACAGCTACCTTATTAAAATAATATACCGTTCCCGTAGCAATTCTTTTTTTTCGCATTTGTATTCTTCCAAATCAATCTCTCTACGGGCATAACGCCCAAAATCACGTTAGTTCCTGACCTGAATCCAAAACGCCTTTTAAGGCAGCCAGCGCGACCTCAAGCTGGGCATCGTCTGGCTCTCTCGTGGTTAATTTCTGTAATAACAAACCTGGAACAATCAGCCAACGAAACCACGGTGATTCTAAATGCCGCGAAGAGAATTTCAGGATCTCGTAAGCTATCCCCGCAACTAAAGGCATAAGAAGCATGCGGGAAAGTAAGCGCCACCATAAGGGATGTAATCCTACAAATACAAACACGAAGATGCTTACAACAACCACAATTAAAAGAAAACTTGTCCCGCAACGC
>NZ_JYNH01000251.1 GCF_000960765.1 Desulfosporosinus sp. I2
TAGACAAAAATGATGTCGTGAAGACCCACTGGTTCCTTGGAGGAAGGGTATTCATTCACCCCTTGGGTGAAAGACGGGTTTTAAATAAACATTACAACTACTTGCTTTAAGGTTTTTTAGATTACCTACATGTGTACATCTAGGTATTAAATATTTTCATTTTTATTTTTATTTCTACAATAATATTTTCATAGCTTGAATCTAGAATCGCCTTGGGATTTTGATTATATCCAAGTTCAACTTTTGTATATATAGATACACTACTAGAAAGATAGTCCTTCAATAATCTGTCTGTAATATATTTATTACTACGTAGGACTTCTGATACATCACCACTTATTGCCTTAACTAAATGATGAGTCCATATTCCATTATTCAAGATATCACTTGAATAAGAGCTTTGTCCTGGTTGGCAAGATAGAAATGTTGCATAGTACGGAAATTCATTAGTAAGTAATTTTAGTTCCTCATCATTAATATCAGTAATTTGACTACGCTCATTTTCATCCCGGAAGCTTTGTGCACAAGCATCTATAAAAATAAGTGCATTTTTACATTTAGATTTTCGTAAAGGATCAAGTAGAATTTTACGTAAAGAAACCGCAGTTTCTGCTATATTGCATTGATGCATATCGTAAGTTGATAGGTAATTCGTGATACCATTATGAAAACCATGTCCAACATAATAAAAAACTAAGCGATCTTCTTCTGTTAAAGAATAAAATAAACTATTAAAATCATATTCTAGAGTACTTTTCAACGCTTTATCATTCGTAATCATGTGAATATCATTTTCATCTACATTCATCGATTTAATCAACATTTCTTTAAATTTAAGTGCATCATTAAAAGCATATTTTACGTTTGATATTTGATTCTCTTGTCTAGGGGCATAATTTTCTATTGCTATAATAATCGCTATAGTTTTATTAATCTTAGAAATATTTAATTTAGTTTTATACTCTGATGTCTTTTCTTCTAAGACACTATTAAATTCTTCTCTGATATACTTTTGATTCTCTAACAATATATTATTGTCTGATTTTTCTGTTTTGATCACAAAAATGGATTTTTCTCCACTTTTTAACCTGTCATAAGTTACTTTTGGAATTGGTGAAAGTAGGGAAATTGCTTTTTTTGTAATTTCAACAACCTGAAAATCAGTACTAAGTCCAACAATCTCATTTGAAGTCGGTAAATTTTCTTTAAGTCCAAAAATCAATGTTCCTCCATTCGTATTAGCAAAGGATGATATAATTTTGGCTATTTTTTGTGGAACATATGGTACAGCATTAAAATCTAATACCTCAGATTTAGGATCATTTAGTAATGTTTCAAGTTCAGAGTCATCAATATCGATATTTTTTATAGGAATTCTATTAATGCCAGTTTTTTTCAGAAGTTGCCCCAACGTTATTTGTTTAGGGATGTTGATACCATCTTCATACCAAAGTTCAGCGTCTACATATTCAAGAACATCAAATTCAGAGGTGTAAAAAATTAGTACTTCATCATTATCTGAGGGTCTGGCTACTACAGTTATCTCATTCCCATTTTTTGTAATACCACCAATAATACTTTCTGCAATCTTATAAAAATGCGAACAGTCGTATTCCGGTAGTTCCTTGAGATGTTCTATTACATTAGTTACTGCTCTTGGAATACGTTGTTGTATATACTTCAAGCGACCATAATCAGGCCTTGATAAATGAAAGAATTCTGGAGATATCTTTTTTTCATTGATTGCAGTCTCAATATCTGCAAAAGAATTTATTTTTTGATTTTTTGCTTCAGCCTCAAAATTACGTCTTATTTCAAGAACTTCTTCTGGTATCTGGAGTTCTTCCTGCATAAAGTACTTCTGAATCTCATCATCAGTAGATCTAAGTAAAAAGTCTAATTTCTTATCGTGTCCAACTAGATTAAAATAACGGCATAAAACTTCAGATAACTTTAATAATACAGTATTAGCATTCCAAGGATTCGTTACATAAAGACTGGTTTCATTAAAATGAATATTCACGCTCTTAATAAAATCTATACCCTTATAAGTAATTTTAAGCTCTTCAGCCTGAAAAATTTCTAAGGCTTCAATTTTTTCTTGTAGATTTTCTAAACTGTCTCTTGTATTAGCATCACTTTCTTCATTTTCAATCCAAATTTTAAAATATGGAATAATAATCTCCAATTGATTTTTCAAGCTCGAACACACTTCTTCTTGACTATGAACCAGCTCAAATTCACTTTGTTTCAATACCTTTACTTTAAAGTACTTTAAGAATTTCTCGTAAGCGCTTAATAATGCAGTGCATTGACAAATAAAAGCCTTGGCACAACTTGTAGTAATAGTGCCAAGGCTTTACCATACTATAATTATTGTTCCGTGTTGCGGCAGTAAGCTGGAATCTTTTGAGACCAGGGCATAAAATCATCCAAGAGAGCTGGATCAGTCTTGAAATCTAACCCCGGCATTTTACTGAAGATATGGACCAGATACATGTATACATTAAGGTTATTCGCCTTGGCCGTTTCCACAATGCTGTAAACAACAGCGCTCGCTTTAGCTCCCTTGGTCGTATCTGAAAATAACCAGCCACGTCTTCCTACGGCGAAGGGGCGGATCGCGTTCTCAATTCGATTCGTGGACAATTCAATACGTCCGTCTTCAAGAAATTCACACAATGAAGTTTTTT
>NZ_JYNH01000252.1 GCF_000960765.1 Desulfosporosinus sp. I2
TCAATTTTACAAGGGAGGTTTAAATTTGTTCTATCAAATCATCGTTTTTGTCCTGCTGACCGCGGCAGGATTTTTAATTTGCAGGCAAATACTCAAAATACCCAAGCTGAGCATGAAAAAAAACATCAAAAACTTACAGGCAGAAAAAGAAAAAACGGGAGCAAGGTTGCTCAACCTTTTTGTGATGCCCCTTGTAAAGCCGGTATCCCGATTGATCAGAATTGAACCGGAGAAAGAAGCGAAAATGGCGTCAATGCTAAGGCGTGGAGGACTTGCGCTAACCCCAAAGGAATATCATGCACGTGCTCTCATCTGTGCTGCTTTTACTCTGCCGCTCTTGATTCTGCTTTTGGCAATCGGAGCGACAAACATTGCTCCTGCCATCCTTATCTTTTCGGTGGTAGTATATTTCCACTTCATGACCGACCTCAAAGACAAGCTCAAAGAGAAAAAGGAATTAATCGAAATAGAACTTCCAAGCTTTGTCCGCTCCATCCTCTACAAGCTTGAAGATGTGCGAGGCAGCAACGAAAATACGGTTGTCCAGGTGGACCTGATCCAGATATTTGAGGACTATCTAAAGGTAGCGAGTGAGGTTTTCTACTATGACATTGCGGTTCTGATCATGGAGATGAAAGCCAAGGACATAGAAACAGCGCTTCGAAACTTCAGTGAGCGTGTCGGACTGCTTGAGGTATCCTTTCTGGTCAATGCCCTCATCGGCTTATACAGTGGAGAGCATCAGGGCGAGGCTCTAATGTATCTTGCCAAGGATATGGACATCAAGGCGAAGGAAGCCCTGCGCAAGAATCTGGGCAAGCTGCCCGGCAAAATAAAGATGGCATCCATACCCCTTGTGGTAGTGACCCTGGCAAGCCTTTTATATGTCATAGGCTCCCACTTAGTCCGATCCATGGGGGGCCTTTTTTAATGTGAAAACGGGGCAACCCTTTTCAAATAAAACTAAATTTTTCAGGAGGGAGGTAAAGCATGAGAATCAGGACAAACACAATCCAAACCGTAGAAGAAAGGAGGTTAAACCCCATGAAAAACAAAATGGCAAACGCCTTTTCAAAGGCAAGAGGGCTTATGGTCAACAAGTCCGGTGACCAGATGACAGGCTGGCTCATTGTCGTACTGATTGTAGTGGTAGTGGGTGCAGTATTCATGACCCTGTATCAGGGTTCCATTACGCAAATCTGGAACAGTATTGTCACCAAGATTACAAGTCTTTTGGGCTAAATAACCGGCAAACTGTAAAATTACCACAAAGGTAAAAAGGAGAAACTTTCTCCCTTTTACCTTTGATGGAATGTTTTGCAACTGATATTACTGGCCTTAACTCTGGTAAAACCTTAAAAAATCAAACTAAAATTAACTATACGGAGGTATTTTTCTATGATGAGAACTTTGAGAAACAAAATGATGGTGGCAGGCTTAAAGGTAAGGAAGGTATTGACCCATCAATCCGGCGATCAAATGACAGGCTGGCTGATTGTTGTACTGATCGTAGTGGTCGTCGGTGCGGTATTTATGACGCTGTACCAGGGTTCCATTACGCAGATTTGGAACAGTATTGTAACCAAAATTACCGGTCTTTTGGGCTAAACTATGCGGCGGCTGCGAACAGGGGGTGTAAAGGGATGAACAGGCAGTGCCGGAGCTTTTGGGGGAGATGTTCTCCCCCTTTTTCTTTGAAAAAGGTGCTGGTTAATCGAAAAGGCAGCGCCTATTATGAACTGATTATTAAAACCCTGGTGGTAATTACGCTGATGGCGACGGTGATGTCCTTCTTAAGCATCTTCACCACCTATCTGAGTCTTAACCAAGTCTGCCGCCGGGTGGTCCGGGTCATTGAGCTGGAGGGGCAGGTATCGGATAACGTATATGATGTTTTTTACCGGCTCAAGGAACAGACCGGGCTGTCTCCTGAAATGAGCATCGGGGATGTCAATTATTGTGATGAACAAAACCAAAAAATTCAGCTAAGAGATACTTTTACAGTAAAGATGAAATACAACTATGCCTTTACGGTGTTTCGGCCTTCCTCCTCTCCGCCGGTGCAAATCATCATTCCCATGGAGGTGCGCATCACGGGCATGTCGGAAAAATATTGGAAGCTTTTAGAGTGAAAGCGCCGGAAGGGAGGGATAGTTTTGTGGGCAAAACCGGATCCATTTTAAAAAGCAAAAAAGGCGATGGGCTGGTGTTTATCTTGATCCTCATCCTTTTTATTATGACCCTTGCAGCCATCGTCATTGAATATTTCCGCATGGACAGCCTGTACCAGCAGGTGGAATATGTGCTCCAGCGGGGAGTGAATTCCTCCGTGGAGTACGCCATGCTGGACGAATACCGCAAAGACGGCTATGCCCGGATGGACAGCGCCCTTGCGGAAGAACAGCTCTACGGCTATCTTCATGAAAGCATGCAGCTGGACCGGGATCTGAACAAGTATTCCGGGGAGCAATGGGTGTACACCCTTGAAATCCAGAGCCTCACCGCTACCGATGATCCGCCCCGGCTTATCTTGAAAGGGCAGTTGAAAACCCGCAGCGTTTTTAGTTTCCTGACCGGCGAGGTGCGGCTGCCCTTTACTCTCTCCAGCAGCAACAACAGAATTGATGAAGGAGGTTCCCCATGAAGCGAAAATTAATCATTGCTATACCCTTGGCG
>NZ_JYNH01000253.1 GCF_000960765.1 Desulfosporosinus sp. I2
CCCTTCTCTGAGTAAAGGAAGTAGGTTTCGTCAGCTTCTAAAATACCCTTAAATGAGGATATATCCATCTGGCTAAGAGCATTCAGCAGTTTGTGCCTCCAATAGAATAGGGTCACATGAGTAACGTCTACAATTTTTGCTGATTGGCGGAGAGGAAGCCCTTGGAGCATACAATCTATGAACCGAATCCATTTGTTAGGGTAACGAGTTCTTGCCAATGGAGTATCTGTTAAATCGCTGAACGTCTTTATGCAGTCCTTACATTTATACCGCTGGCGACCTTTGAACTTGCCGTATCGAACAACATGAGTGCCGCCGCAATGAGGGCAACTGAAACCTTTGCTATACTTTTCTTCTCTCGTAGTTCGCCAATTAACTTAGCATTCCCTTCAGTTGAATTGCTCATTATATTTTGAACAGTAAGGATAAGCTTTTCTTTTTCGTCATAGCCCAGACGCATAATAAGTTCAATAATCGAGCCTAAGAGTGTTCCGTCCATAATAGAGTCCTCCTTAAATGGTGTTTTATAACTCTATTGTATGACATGGCTTGGACATAACTTTGTATAAACAACAACACTCTTTAACTAAGCCTATTTTTTAAGTGTGAAAGGCTCTTTTAATCAAATCCAAATAGCAGCAGTCAAACTATTGTAGTCTTTCATCTATCACATTTTCCCAATAAAACATTCAATAAAAATAATGTACTACTTGTTGACTTATTGTAGCATACAGAATAGAAATATATTATAACATATGAACAAATATTCATATGTTAATTTCACCAAGGAGGAAAATAAAATATGAGTGACTATAAAATTAAGTTTTATAAGTGTGACTGTAACGTAATACATGAGGAAATTGTAAACATGGTCAAAGGCAAAATGCCACCGGAAGAAAACTTATATAACCTTGCAGAGCTTTTCAAGGCTTTTGGGGATACTACAAGGATGAGGATACTTTGGGCGTTGGCAGAGTCGGAAATGTGCGTTTGCGACATAGCCGTCCTTTCAAATATGACTGTATCGGCAATATCCCATCAATTACGAGTATTAAAACAGGCAAGATTAGTCAAATATAGGAAAGATGGTAAAATCGTGTATTACTCGCTGGACGATGAACACATTTTATCTTCGACCATGGGTTAATCCATATAAACGAAAAATAATTTGAAAGAAGGAGTTTTAAATGAGTAATAATGGAAAGAGAGAACTTGTCCTTGAGGGTCTTGAGTGTACCAACTGTGCAATGAAAATTGAGGAAAAGGTTAATGCCATAAAGGGTGTGAGCCATGCAAGCCTTAATTTTGCTACAAAGGTACTTGTCATTGAAACAGACCAAGTAGAAAAATTAATGAATTTGTAAGTACAGCCACTCAAATTGTAAAGGACTTAGACCCGGACGTTGTGATTAAGGAAAAGATGGTTATGCCTTCTGCCGAGAAAGTATTAATCTTAAACGGGCTGGGTTGTTCAAATTGTGCTGGAAAAATTGAAAGTGAAACAAAAAAATTCAGGGTATTACGATACCAAGAAAGTTTCTCCAAAAGACGTTAAAATTGGCGATATTATCCGGCGAAAAAGTACCATTGATGGCAAAATCATTGAAGGAAGGTCTATGGTAGATACCTCTTATCGAGCACAAGCTAGGCCATGTTACAGTTGAACGTGCCGAGGAACCGCCTGAACAGTCCCCAGGTGGAAAGTTCCGTAAGATTATCCCGTTAAGTTGAGGCAAGCGTCAAGAAAGAAAATGTATAGAAAGGGCGTACTTTTTTCTTCGTAAGACTGAGATTTGATGACAAAAACCTTGTCTTGATAGTTGTATACTTCAAGGCGGAATTATGAAATAAAGATAAACGACTTGGTCTAAATTGACTTCAATAGTCCTGCCTACTACAGGTGGCTTTTTAGGAGTAGAAATTCCTAAAAAGTCGCCTTTTTCTGTGAAGATGACAGTAACCTTTGGCGAAGTTCACATCACGATCCCTTGGGTTTTCTCCATTTTTACTTACACCTTCTCTCCTAGTTCTGCTGGAATCTGCATGAATATTTTTCGTGGATAAAAATCTGGTTCGGATAGGATGAGTGCTAGGGCGATGAGATATTTTCGCCCCTTTTCCAGTACTTTGCGTTTTATGCCGGTCATTGACTCTAGTTCTTTGATGGGTAAAAATCTATGTATCTAAGGATGCGCCATAAGCTCCTCCATGAGGGTCGAAGCTATCAATCGCTTCATTAAAGAAAAGCGAAAGAAAAGTGCAAATTGCAATAAGTTTATAAAAAGAGAGGAATATAACAAATAAGTTAAAAACCTGTGGCTTTGTTGTGAAACTTTTCTTTTAAAATGTAACCAGTGGCTTAAGTTAACCGCCGATCGCGATTATTAGGTTTTGAGAACTATAATGTCCTACCCCTAAAACAAATTAAACTCTTACGAATTATTTAGTGAACAGAATCTATTCAATGAGTTAGGGTTACGAAATGGAAAGAAAGGGAGCTGTGATAACATGTCAATTTACAAAATTGGTGAGGTTGTAAAAATCAACGATCAGGAAAACGAAGATTTCAATGGACTTGCCGGAGTTGTTAAAAAAATCGAATTAGGCAGTGATGATGTATCCATACTTTATTTCGTTGAATTTCAGACTAATAA
>NZ_JYNH01000254.1 GCF_000960765.1 Desulfosporosinus sp. I2
GGTACCTTTACCAGTACCTTTACCGGTACCTTTACCTTTACCTTTACCTCTACCGGTGCCAGTACCTTTACCAGTACCGGTACCTCTACCAGTACCAGTACATATTGGGTTCCGAAATAAGAACCTGCTGAGTCCCGTATTCCTTAGTTGTTCTACTAAATCGCGTATTTGAGCTTGTTGCATTCTCAGAACCGCCTTTCGAAAATATTCCATTTAGGTAATGTATTTTATGAAAGTTTTTTGTAGCTTGTTCCAAGTTTCTGTTGATTTCTTTTATCAAGTACATCTTCTTTCTCATATGATAATATGGGAAGAACGGATGAGGGAGATAAGCTATGCACCATGATACCCTTCCTACCTTCAATATTTTGATCGAGCCTACCCACCTTAAAGCATTACAAGGTAACGTATGGAACGAGGAACCTTTTCCATCCAAACTGGTTGTAGACAACATTCCTTACGATGTGGGTATCACTTATCGTGGAGATCACATACGCAAATTTAGCAAAAAATCGTACAGAATCGATTTTGGCACATACAATAAAGCCTTTGAAGGGCGTGAAATTCATCTTAACGCTGAATATCGTGATCCTTCTTTAATTCGAAATAAGCTATCCTTCGATTTTTTCCATACCATTGGAAGTATTTCGCCGGATTGCAAGCATGTTTTCATAGAGCTTAATGGAAAGCCTCAAGGTGTTTATTTACAGCTTGAATCGGTCGATGAATTGTTTTTAGAGAAAAGACAGATGCCGTATGGTCCTATTTTTTATGCAACGAACTACCATGCTAATTTTTCACTATTAACCCCAAAGGAAAATCCGAAACCTTCCCTTCAATCCGGGTATGTGCAAAAAATCGGAAACGATGACGATAGCCGTGATCTAGAAATGCTCATATATAAAGTGAATACGATTCCCTGTAGTGATTTTGGTGAAGAAATAGCAAAGTGCATAGATGTCAAAAAGTATTTATTGTGGCTATGTGGTGTAGTCTGTACTCAGAACTTTGATGGTTTCATTCACAATTATGCCTTATATCAAAATGGGGAAACGAAATTATACCAGATGATTCCCTGGGATTACGATGCAACATGGGGCAGGGATTGGGATGGACAAATCATGAAATTCAATTATGTTCCTATTGAAGGCTATAATACCCTTACTGCTCGTCTTCTTGATATAAAGGGTATACGCAATCAATATCGTCTTCTCTTGGAAGAAATTCTGGAAACCTCATTTACAGTTGAGGCTTTAGAACCAAGAATTTCTAATCTAATCATGCAATTGCGTCCCTATTTATTGTTAGATCCTTATAAAAAGAAGTCCATCAATATTTTTGATAGCGAACCGAGTGTTATACTTCGATTCATTTCGGATCGAAATAGCTATCTGCGGAAGCACCTAAATGATTTAATATGAAGGGGGTAGTACGTTGCGACCGATTACCGTGAAAAAAACGGAGAAATATGGTCGAGGAATATTTGCGATCCGTAATATAATGAAGGGTGAGTTTATTGAGGAAGCACCTGTAGTAGTTATAACTATTACAGAATGGAAACTGATGAAGAAGAACATTCTTTCAAACTACGTTTTCCGTTGGGGAGAGGATAAAGCTCTCGCTTTGGGATATGGCTCACTATACAATCACTCCTACACTTCTAATGCAAGATATCACACCAATATTGAAAACCAATCGATTGATTTCTATGCATGGGAAGATATTCAGGAGGGAGAAGAAATCACCGTTAATTATAACGGCGACCCTGAGGATCGAGCTCCATTGTGGTTTGAAGTCATTGAGTAAATTAGTAGACCCGGCACAAGCGTGTCGGGTCTACTAATTTACTTGAAATATAGTTAATCTTGCTTCAGCTTTTGTACATCCTAAATGCACCGAGTTGTCCCTAAATACATACTATAGTGTAGAAAAAACAATTCAGTTGATTTAAAAGAAAATTATGGCGAATTAGGTGGTGTTAATGGGATTAACTTGTGTTTCCTGTGCCCTTTTGGAAAGGAGGGAGGAAAAAGTGTTCATGGGCTCATTTTTGTTGATCGTTGCTGGCCTTCTATATTGGTTGTTGATACCTCTGGTTCCCAATAGCGATTCTATCTTACAAGAGGAAGTCGCATTTGCTAGGGATCAATCTCAAAACAGTGAGGGCGTGGCTGGATGTTTGATTTCGCAACCCTCTATACGTTAACTATTTTTTCCCTAATGGTTTTGTTTCTCTTTTGGAGGCCCCATGGCATTAATGAATCTATTCCCCCCACCATTAGTGCTTTATTCATTTTCTTCGCTGGAATCGTTCCTTTAAGTGATGTGTTCAAAATACTAGGGTTCGTAAGTGGGGCCTCCATTACCATTCTTTCTACGATTGTGATGTCCATTGTGCTTGACAGCATTGGGTTTTTTCGTTGGGCTGCCTTTAATATGGTGAACCGGGCCAACGGTTCAGGTGTCTTGCTTTACTGGTATATCAATTTGCTCTGTTTCCTCATGACCATGTTTTTTAACAATGACGGAAGCATCCTCATTACTACCCCTATTATCATCCAGATAGTCACCATTCTAAAGCTTAAACCTAATCAACAATTCCCTT
>NZ_JYNH01000255.1 GCF_000960765.1 Desulfosporosinus sp. I2
AAAAGCTGAACTTTGTTCAATTGCTACTGATTTTTTATAATATCCAGCACCAATCGTAAAAAAAGCCATTGATATAAATGAAATTATTATTATATGTATTGCATATCTCATTTTTTTCCATTTTCAGATTTAGCCTCCAATATTAAAACTTAGCCCACAATTTTTGTTCAATTTTAATATCTGGTTGAGAAACGCTTTCGGTTATGCTGAAGCTAAGACTGTAAAACTCGCAAAGGCTTCATGTATATATATCCATCAGGCATAACATGCCCCGCAACAATATTTGTTGCTGAATGGGGTGTGTCAGTATGTCCTTGTTTTCGCAAGCTACGAAATACATCCAGTATAAGTTCACTATTTGCTTGGTCTAAATTACCCGTAGGTTCATCTGCCCGAAAAAATTCCTGGTTTATTAATCAAGGCCTTTGCAATCGCAACCAGCTGTTGTTCTCCACCTGACATTCGGCCAGGTATATTATGTAATCTGTGAACTAACCCCACCATAGACCCTCCACTAGGTGGAAGGTCTATAAGTCTTAACTTACTGCTTGATTTTATGACAACTGATACAGTTAGGCCGGTCTAAATGCTTTGTTATCTTTGCACCATTAGCTCCGCTTCCATGGCAAGACTTACAGTCCATGTCTTGGGTAACCTCATGAGGAATGGCAGGAATTTTTGCCACTTTTGGAGGTGGTTCTTTGGTTCCGCTACACCCCGCTAGAATTACTGCTAAGAAAACCGCCAAGATTAAAAGAAGTCCGCGTTTTTTCATGCGATCTGTGTCAACCTTCCATGTTCTAGTCTTACTCTCCGCTGCGCCAATTCCCCTACTTCATTGTCATGGGTAACCATGACAATCGTGTGCCCTTCCCTGTGAAGTTCCTGGAATAGTTCAATTACTAATTTTTCATTGTCTTCATCCAAATTCCCTGTCGGCTCGTCCGCTAAAATTAACGCGGGATAGTTAATTAGCGCTCGTGCAATGCACACCCTTTGCTGTTCTCCGCCGGAAAGTTGGCTAGGCAGGTGTTTGGCACGTTGAACCAGGCCTACCCGTTCCAGGGCTTTGAGGGCTTCCTGTTCGTCGGTAAGGCTGTGATAATACTGGGCCACCATTACATTTTCCAAGGCAGTAAGGTGAGGAATTAGGTGAAACTGCTGGAATACCAAGCCTATTTTTTCCCTGCGAACCTCGGTTAATTCTTTGTTTGAGCGGGTAGTTACCTCGATGCCATCGATTAAAACAGAGCCACTGGTAGGCTTATCCATACAACCAATAATATTTAGCATTGTACTTTTTCCGGAACCGGATGGACCCATTATGGAAACCCATTCCCCTGGAGCGACGCTTAGATTAAAATCCTTTAAGGCGTGGACATCGCCGTAGGATTTGGTTACATTCTTTAATTCTAAGATGTTCATACTTTTCTCCCTTTCTACTCCCCTTTAAGTACCAAGGCTGGTTCAATGTTGGCCGCTGTCCGTACCGGCATGATCACTGCAACCCAGGCTACCAGAACAGATAAGATTATTACCGCCATAAGCACTGAAGGCCTAAGCGTAATATAGGCTTTAAATACACTCAGCCCGATAATCTGGGCAATCCCCCAGCCCACCAGGGAACCCAACACCCCGCCAGTAATACCCAAGAGAGCGCTTTCCCCTAAAAACTCACCGGCAATGGCTCGGTTGGTTGCGCCCAAGGCCTTGCGTAAGCCGATTTCCCTTCGCCTTTCCATGACCATTGCCATCATAGTTGTGGAGACACAGAGCAATGTTGAAGCTAGGATTACTATGACTACTAGGTAAACCAAGGTTCTAATTTTCTCAAGGATAACGCCCTCTGAACGGGCAATTTGCTGGATAGGGTTTGCTTTAATGTCCGGCTCGGCCTGGCTAATCGTTTCGGCCAAGGTAATTAACTCTGCAGAATTTCCCATGACACTTAGATAGGCAGTATGAATTTGTCCCTCTTTGTCCAGAAGGCCCTGGGCCTTTTCTAATTTCAGAAACACCTGATAATCTTCCGTGCTGCCTGTGGAAACCAAGCCCACCACTTGTAGGCTCTCAGTTTTCCCTGTTTCCTCCGCGGTTATGCTCAGTTTCTGGCCAACTTTTAATTCCAGCTGTTCCGCCAAGGCGGAACCCACCACAATCTGGTTATTTTCGCTGGGCCAGGCTCCATCTAATCTCCAGTAAGGACTAACCTTTTGGATCCCAGAAAAGTCTACTCCAACCGCCACGAATCGTTGCTTGTTGCCTGTGACGATCCCATATAGGTAGGGAGAATAACCAATTGTTTTATCTTGAGGCACCTGCTCCAACACCCGGTTTAGTTTTGCTAACTCTAGGGTGCTGCCTTCTTGCTGCTGGGCAGGCACTAGCACCAGATTTTGCACCGTAACTGCGCAGTTTCTTTTGCTCATTTTTTCAGGGGTTGATATCATTATAAACACTTAATAATCCAGAAATCACCCCAATGCCCAGTACTA
>NZ_JYNH01000256.1 GCF_000960765.1 Desulfosporosinus sp. I2
ATCTCTATCTAAACTATAACGATATCCCTCTAGTAACTTCGTTATTTAAGGGAGTAGGCGCTTTAGTCGTTGGGTTAGTCTTCAACACCATTATCGACCTCTGGAAAAGAGGGGTAAACTCCCCGCAACTAACCATCTTAGCCGTCGGTGGCTTTCTGATGATTTTCTTCTTGAAGGTCAATATCTTATCTCTTCTTCTTTTTGCTGGAGTCGTCAGCCTTGTTTTCACCTTTTTGACCATGAAAATTTCTAGTTGGCAAGCGATTATGAATCATCGGTTTTGGGTTGTGAAACAGACCTCCCAGAGGCCCGCTTCAGCAATAAAGTTTGTATTTAGTAGAAAAAAGTATGGGATCATGTTCATAATGCTTGTAGTGCTCTTAATCATTAATTTTGGAATTAATCTCAGCAATCCCACCTTTCGACAACTGGGTAATACTTTATTTAGTATCGGTGGACTTACCTTTGGGAGCGGCTATGCTATGCTCCCGTTTATCCAGGATGCTATGGTCAATCAATATCATTTTTTAACCGATCAGGAATTCGGAGTTGCCTTGGCCTTGAGCTTACTGACCCCTGGTCCTGTCACCGTAATCTCCGCTTTTATTGGCTATAAAGTGGCTGGATTATTTGGTGCAGCCCTAGCAATGGCGAATATGTATTTGCCTGCCTTTGCTGTGGTCAATCTCATTTCAGACCTATATAATCGGGCTGGTAAGATCGATCTTATCAAGATGGTCATCAATGGAATCGTGGCCGCTTTTATCGGTACGCTTTGGGCTGTGATTTTAAAATTAACGGGCAGCTCGATCATAGATCTACCAACTTTCGGCATCGCTCTAGCTGCATTTGGAGTACAACGGTTTACTAAACTTGATACCCTCTGGATTATCATTGCCGGCTCTCTACTCTCCATCATAATCTTCTAGCGAAACAGGGGGACAGGTGCACTGTTTCACGAAACAGGGGGACACACGAAGAAACAGGGGGACAGGTGCACTGTTTCAGACCTCGCTTCTTACTCATCCTAGACTAGGTAAACTTATTATTAAACGGTGCCGAATAACCTTGACAAGAATTATGGAAGTATTATCATAGATATTATCGGGGATGGAGATATGGATGAAACAAAAGTTATGGAGATTTTAGCTCAAATTTTACAGAATCAAACAGAGATAAAAGTTGAATTGAAACAAGAGATTCATGAATTAGTCGGCAAATTGGAAATGCGATTAGAAAACGAAGTCATCGAAAAAATCCGCGGACTATATGACGACCGTCAATTACATAATGAAACTACACTCAACATCATAGGCGCTCTTAATCGTATGGAAACAAAACTAGACGTCCGGCAATTAGAGACTGCTCATTTTCGAAGAGTCAAGTAAATAGAGAAAACTTAATCGAGACCTTTAGCAGGTCTCGATTCACATATCACATGAAATTAAGCAAGGAAAACTGCGCACAGAAACGGAAAACAGGGACATTTATTGTCTCCAACAGACTGGAACAGTGCACCTGTCCCCGTGTTTCGCCCGTGTTTCGCCGTGTTAAGGTGGTTAGATTATGTATTGTGATCTCTTAATAAGAAATGGTTTTATCATCAATGGTACCGGGGATTCTGGCTTCTATGGCGATCTAGCAGTAGCCGAAGGAAAGATTATTGAAATCTCCGCTAAAATCTCATACCAAGCGGATAGAACTATCGATGCTTCAGGTTTAACCGTTTGTCCAGGTTTTATTGACCCCCATGTACATGAAGAACTTACTGTTTTAACGAATGGTACGTTTGAGGAATTTTTACGCCAAGGGGTAACTACGTTGATTAATGGGAACTGTGGGCATTCCATAACTCCCTATTCTTCCGATAATATCTATGAATATATGGCTAAAAAAGGACTTATTTCCGTTAAAACAAAAGAACGCTATCGAAGTGACGTCCCTAACTGGGCAGATTTTTCTGGCTATATCGACGTTGTCAAAAACAAGGGTTTCAACCTAAACATGGGATTCCTTTTAGGACATGGTACTTTACGATGGAGTGTTATGGGAGAGACAAAAAATAGAAAACCGACAGATAAAGAGGAACGTGTACTACTTCGTCTGATTGAAGAGGGCTTGGAACAAGGAGCCTTGGGAATTTCGACGGGCTTAACCTATGGCCCTAGCAAATATGCCGATACTCATGAACTTATCAAACTAGCAAAGGTAGTTCAAAAATACAATGGGATATATACCTCGCATATTAGAAACTATCTTGGCATCCAAGAAGCAGTTCAGGAAGCAATAATAATTGGTGAAACAGCCGACGTAAGAGTTCAAATATCCCACCTGACGCCGAATTGTCCTAAGGCATTTGATGATATACTCTCCGCAAGGCAACGAGGCGTGGAAATTGCAGTCGATACTATCCCCAAGAGCAGCGGGC
>NZ_JYNH01000257.1 GCF_000960765.1 Desulfosporosinus sp. I2
TCGTACTAATTTTTTTGAGTAGGTTTATGATATAATATTGTAAATAGTGCTATTGACGTAATATGATTCAAAGGAGGTAAGAGCAATGTCCGCTAAAAAGGTTACGATAGAAGAAATCAAAGCTATTGTCGAACCGATCGCACGGAAATATGGTGTTGAACGAGTGTATCTATTTGGCTCTTATGCTCGTGGAGATGTTACAGAAAATAGTGACGTGGATTTACGAGTGGATAAAGGGTCTCTTAAAGGGATGTTTGCTTTATGTGGGCTGTATACGGAAATTGAGGAAGCTTTACAGATAAAAGTCGATGTTCTGACAACGGGAAGTCTGGAAGATGATTTTCTTCGTAAAATCCAGAAGGAGGAAGTGCTTTTGTATGCAGAATAACCGAAACGCTGATGTGCTACGGCGTATCATTTCCTATTGCAGTGATATTTCTGAGGCAATTCAGCGGTTTGGGAAGGATTATACGGTGTTTACCAAAGATTCTGTTTATAAGAATGCCACGGCTCTTTGTGTTTTACAAATTGGAGAACTGACCACTCATCTTTCGGATGATTTTAAGAATACCTATACTGGAATTCCATGGGACACAAATCAAGGCATTACGTAATGTAGTTGCTCATAGCTATGAATAAAATTGACGATGAGAGCCTATGGGAAACGATTACAAGTGATATTCCGAAACTTAAGGACTATTGTTCCGGTATTCTTCAACAGCTTGATGTTCTTACGTAAGGTGACATTATGGGAAGGTCAAAATAATAGATGGGATATGATATTCGTGCGTACAGACATCTACAGCCAATAGTTGAGATGTATGGGCGCTTTTGTTATTTGTGGGACGGGATCATCCTGGCACGGCGCTCATCCTTCTCGCGGTCCCGGAAGAAGAAGGGGAGCAGTTCATCGCGGAGATGGATTAATTTTATACAGAAGGAAATTGAACTGTAATGTAAATAAAAAGTAAAACCCCGGATAAATCCGGGGTTTTAGAGGAATGTTTTGCTAATTAGGTGGTTTCTTGTAATATGGATTATCAAGATAAGTGTTGCAAATTGAGCAGTAGATCTTCTCTTCATGGGGATGATCACTTGCACTAAATAAAGTATTGTGACACTTTGGGCAGAAAAATTCAAACATCCTCGCTAACTCTTTCCTGTTTTTATAATCTTTCTGCTTCGCTTCGCTATATGTATTATACTAGAAATCCAAATAAATTTAACTAGTTATAACAGATGATATCCCTTATTTCCTTGTATTAATGAGGAATTATATTCAATTGCTCACTTGGAAAAAGCTATCCGGGGAGACGGCGAGTAAGATTGTTGAAAACATGGCGAAGACGCTGAAAGTATGCAAGACAAATTTATCGATTAATACGACCCATTCCGAGAGGAGTTAAATCCAGCGGCCACCTGGTCGTAATCCTCACTACGGAACAGAAGAGTTCATTGTGGAGAGTATTATATGGATAGAGAAACTCTCAAACAGGATGCTCAAGAGGGGATAGATATGGAACAAATCAAAAAACTCCTGAATTATGCCAGCAAGCAGTTACCGATGTGGAACTGCAGCAGATCGTCGGGGAGCCGCGCAAGGAGCTCTCCTTTTCCGTGTGGGGCAGGGAGAAGTAATCGCTTGAAGGAGAAATTGCCTGTGTGTTGAATATAGTTATTAAAGATTTAACCATAATAAATGGCTTTGACCGAAGGTGAATACACAGCGTTCTGAGTGGAAAAACAAAGGAGTTGTTTGGAATTGTTTACGTTACTGGCAACCTTAAAAGTAAAACCTGGCAAAGAGGTCGAAGTGACCGGAATTTGTACTCAATTGGCCAAGGAAGTTCTTTCTAAGGAAAAGGACTGTTTGATGTACATACCCCATGTAGTAAAGAATGACCCAACTGAAATAGTCTTCTTTGAAAAGTACAAGGATAAAGAGGCCTTCAAAGCCCATGGGAGTTCAGCTTATTTTCAGGAAGCAGCCCAAAAGTTTGAAGACCTACTAGAGGGTAAGATCCAGGTTAAATTTCTTGAAGAAGTTTAATAGGCAGCAGCGAGCGATTGATGCCAAACATAAAAGTAATAAGTAAGAGGAGGCCTTCGCGTGTTGATGCGAAAGCCTCCATTACTTTACTTATCTCAAATAACTACATCGCAATTTTTCCGTCTGTGTTTTCATTTATCTTCTGGAATATGTCCATTCGAGCAATTGGAATCAGCCAAGCGGGGATATTTCTGAATCTAATCCCTGTCTTTACTGCCATTATTAGCTGGATTTAGGAGAAAGAATTACGGGAACTCAGGTCCTTGGCGGATCGCTCGTCTTCCTGGGAGTATATCTAACATCAGGAATGTTGAATCATAGATTTGCGGTCCTATTCTCGAAGCACAAGTGATTAGC
>NZ_JYNH01000258.1 GCF_000960765.1 Desulfosporosinus sp. I2
TTCCATGGCAGCGCGGTGTTACACTGGTGAGATTAAAGTGCTTACCAAGAAACGTCCTGTTAGCCTCAGAAATTACATTCTTATAGCTGGGTTTGAACTTCCTTTGATCTTGTTAAATCTACTTGGGAGGAGATAAATTTGCCAGAGGTTATACTTGAAGCAGTTGATCTAGAATACTCTTATCCTGATGGTACAAATGCATTACGCAAAGTGAATTTGCAAGTTGAAAAAGGAGAAAAGTTAGCAATTCTGGGATCAAACGGAGCCGGAAAATCCACTTTATTTATGCAATTTAACGGAATCTTTCGTCCTAATTCAGGTTCTATAAAGTACCAGGGACAAGATATTTCCTATAAAAACAAGGCTCTGATCGAATTACGCAAGAAAGTTGGAATTGTCTTTCAAGATCCGGATAGTCAGTTGTTTTCCGCTAGTGTGTATCAGGATATCTCGTTTGGTCCTTTTAATCTCGGACTTTCAGAAGAAAAAGTGGCCTCCAGAGTTAAACAATCCTTGGCAGATACGGAAACGACAGACCTTGAAGACAAACCCACTCACCTGTTAAGTTATGGGCAGAAGAAACGAGTTTCTATCGCTGGCGTTCTGGCGATGGAACCAGAAGTCATTATTTTTGATGAACCAACAGCAGGGCTGGACCCGCGTCACTCCCAGGAATTCATGCAGCTTCTAGAAAAGCTGAGCAGGGAGGGTATAACGACTATCCTATCGACTCACGATGTCGATTTAGCTTATACCTGGTCAGACCGGATAGCAATAATGTACAGTGGAGAGATCATTGCCCACGGAGAACCTGGGAAACTATTCCTGCGCCCAGAGATTGTAAAACGTGCTGATTTAGCCCTTCCATGGCTGATAGAAATGCATATTGAGTTGGTTCAAAAAGGATGGTTACCTCCGTCTACTCCGTTGCCAAAAACAAGGGAAGATTTGTTTAGAAGCATACCTGTAAAGAATGATCTAGCGGGTTAAAATTGGATTATAGGAAATAAAAATGAAGAACAGAAATATTGCCCCAATACTAAAAGTCATAATTGCTGCTGCTTTGTTTGGAGCGAGTGCCCCTATTTCAAAACTGCTTATAGGTGAAATTGCCCCAACCCTAATGGCATCCTTTCTATATCTGGGCAGTGGTATCGGGCTTTACTTACAGAGATACTTCCGAAGTTATAACAAGCGTTTCAGTGATGAGGCAAGACTTACCAGAAATGATTGGCCCTGGATAATTGGTGCTGTATGTATAGGCGGGATAGCAGCCCCCATTGTGCTGATGTTTAGCCTGAAAAACACACCGGCGTCTACGGCTTCCCTTTTGCTGAATTTCGAGGGTGTAGCAACTACTGTAATTGCTGTTGTAGCATTCAAAGAGGCTGTTGGGAAAAGGATATGGATGGCTGTACTATTGATTACCATGGCAAGTATATTGCTTTCATGGGGTTCATCCGGGCAGTGGGGTTTTTCATTGGGTGCTATTGGAGTACTTGGTGCTTGCATTCTGTGGGGGATAGACAACAATTTCACACGAAACGTTTCGGACAAAGACCCTCTCTCGATTGTAACAATCAAAGGATTAAGTGCCGGTACTTTCTCCTTAATTCTATCCTTTATCTTGGGTTTTTCGTTGCCTTCTTTCAAATTCATTCTTTTGGCAATGCTCTTAGGCTATTTTAGTTATGGGTTGAGTATTGTATTATTTATTCGAGCCATGAGAGAATTAGGGTCTGCTAGGACAAGTGCTTTGTTCGGAACCGCTCCTTTTGTTGGAGCAGTACTATCTTTGCTCTTGTTCAGAGAAAGCCAAGGCACGTTGTTTTTCTTTGCTCTTCCTATCATGATTATTGGGGCAGTCTTTTTGTTCAAGGAAGAGCATGAACATTTACATGAACACGAATTAACTGAACACGAGCATAGGCATTACCACAACGAAGCACACCATACACACTGCCATTCCAGTGATAAAATACCAGAAAGTGGCTACCACTCCCATGTTCATGAACACGAATCAATAATTCATGAACACCAGCATACTCCTGACATTTACCATAGACATGCACATTAGTACTAAGACACATAGTCTATAACTTTTGATCACTAAACAATTATTAGTTCTTGTATTAAACAAGCCTCTCCCGAACGTTCACATTGCGTTTTGAGGGGCTTTTTTTAGTATTATTTCTGTAGCCGTTTTTGCACCGGAAGCTGTTAGTGTAGCCGGGTTGCTTCTTTGGTATTTTAACAAAAATGTTAAAAATCCGTTAAGTTCATGTAATTTTCATATGGTAGATTCTATTTGATAATTGAAACTGGGAGGTCTACAATGACTTGAACTGAATGATTTAAAAAATACAAGGGAAGTGTGAAAT
>NZ_JYNH01000259.1 GCF_000960765.1 Desulfosporosinus sp. I2
GTTAAAACCGTACTGCGGTTTAAAGTAGAGTAGTTTAATTTATGTCAACATTAATGAATTGACACATATTGAATGTCGGGAATTAGCAGGAATGCAGAAGATCGTCTGGGGATTTAGGCGATTTATCAAATCTAGCAGTCCTTAGGGGGAAAACCATGAAACTTAAAGGATTTATCTTTGATCTGGACGGTACCTTAATTAATTCATTGCCAGTAGTTCACGCTAGTTTTCGTAATACCTTAATTAAATATATTGGACGTGAATACTCTTCCAAAGAGTTAGCCTCTCTATTTGGACCTTCAGAGGAAGGCATCTTTAGGAAATTGTTTCCTGATTCATGGGAAGAAAGTTTGCAGTTTTATCTAGACGAGTATGATCGAATTCATGCTCAATATGCTGAGCCTTTTCCAGGTGTCCGAGAGGCCCTAGCTTTGTTGAAGGAACGTGGAATAAGGTTGGCTATTGTATCAGGAAAAGGCCCGGGAAGTATGGAGATATCCTTAAAGCACTCGGGGTTAAAACCATTTTTTGAGGTGATCATAACGGGCTCAGAATATGGAGCAAGTAAACCTGAACATATTCAACAAGTTTTGAAAGCTTGGAATTACTTGCCGGAAGATGTGGCTTATGTAGGGGACATTGCCTATGACGTTAAAGCCGCTAAAGAAGTCGGTGTTTTACCGATTAGTGCGATATGGGCTGAAACCGCCCAGGTTCAAAAAGTGTTAGATATGAACCCAGCCTTTGCCTTTGATAACGTAGAAGCCTTTATTGAATGGATTAAACAAGTGGTGTGAGATGGTATGGTCCATATGTTTTAAGCAACTTTAGGATTAGTTATCGTTCTTAATTCTTTAAAGTAAAGGATTTCTTTAATAGTTACATTAGCAAATAAGGCGATCAGCATTTTCAAATCTGAAATTCTCCCTGAAATAGCCATTATCTTCCTCCCGACATATGATATTCTCAATATTCGAGTTTTTACTACCTTATTAATACGTGGGAAGATCAACGTAAAAGAGGGTTAAATGATTTGTAAATTATTCCAAATGGTTGCTGTTATTAACGAGGTGAATCTGCGTGAAAAGCATTGTTAGGACCATTATTGGTATTTTTGGATTGGCCGTGTTAGCCTTGGTTTTGACTAAGACAGAACCTGGACGGTCATATTTTGCTGAACATAAGCCCTTTGTTAAGTCGGTTCACGTTGAACGGATTGTATGTGCGATCGATACAGATAGCGATGGTTTAGATGATCTAGCAGATATTGTGGCTGGAGCCAAAGAAGAAGTGGTCAGGAAACCTCAATATCGCAGTGCGTATTATCAAGGGGGTAATCCACCTGAGACAGAAGGAGTATGTACTGATGTAGTGTGGAGGGCAATACGAGACGCAGGTTATAATTTAAAAGCCTTAGTGGATAAGGACATCCGGGAAAACTTAGCGCTGTACCCTCGAGTTGCTGGGAAGCCAGATCCAAATATTGATTTTCGACGAGTACCTAACCTCCAAGTTTTTTTTCACAGGCATGGATTGGAACTTACAAAGGAGATAAAACCAGGAGATGTAGACAACCTTTACTTGTGGCAGGCGGGAGATATTGTCACGTTTGCTTACCCACATGAACACATAGCGATTATTTCGGATAAGCGTCGTTCAGATGGTGTACCCTACCTCCTTCACAATTCAGGACCGACTGCCAGTGAATCAGATCTTTTGTTAAGCTGGCCTTCTCCAATTACTGGCCATTACCGTTTTCCTAAGGTTTTATCATAATTTCCTACCATTACTCGTTAATAATTGACCAGCATGGATAGCTTTAAGCGTTCCATTGTCAATTGCGACTTGACCATTAACAATTGTATACTTAACCCCACTTGACACAGTTAATGGGTCTGTATAATCGATTTCTTTGTTTGAGGGATAAGAATAGTTATCCATATCTAGGATGGTGATATCAGCGGCTTTTCCTTTGGCAAGCATACCACGATCACTTAATCTAAATTGCTGAGCAGGTAGGGACGTGATCCTTCGGACGATCTCTTCAGATTTTAGACCGTTTTGCTGGCATAAGTTAAAAAACTATTGGAAAAGCACCTTTACGAAATAATTCATACCAAGCATTAGGGTCGTCGATTTCCCCAGATACCTTATCAGACCCAACCATGACGAGTGGATTATGGGCGATATTATCCGCGTAAGGCGTTCCTGGGAAATCCCGTCTATTAAAACCACCCTGACAAAAAGTTAGGGTATGGCGATCGTTTTCTAATAGATCAAGGAGTAGATCATCGACATTCAGCTTTCTCTCGAAAGCTATTTCTTTTAAGGTCCTATTTTCCCATAAAAGGATCCTTCGTATTGATGACC
>NZ_JYNH01000260.1 GCF_000960765.1 Desulfosporosinus sp. I2
GTTGTAGTGGTTTTCTTTACAATATTGAATAAGTCGTTCTTGTTGGCGTTGAAGATTGCCACTTTCCTGTTGTTTCTTGGTTGAGACTCTACAATAAATAAAGGCGTTAAGTTGAATAGGTGCTACTGCCTCTACTTGATTAACAAGGGTTTCTATTTCATCAAGGCGATATCGCCTATGATTACCGAAAGTTCTTACTGACTTTAATTTTCCTGATGCATCCCATCGTCGAAGAGTTGCAATTGTAACGCCCAATCGCTGAGCAGCATCACTTATATCAATTAAGTTATTAGACATTGTTATTTCACCTCTACTATAGAATAACACTTTATTAGTTAATTTTATAGTAGAAATGTTCATGTTTATACATATTTATCTAGAAATTTAGCAACTGTTTGTACCTTCTCCCAATGGACCATTTCTTAGGTCCCTAGACTCTAAGCATAGCATAGCATAGCATAGCTTAGCTTAACTTAACTTAGCTTAACTTAACTTAGCTTAGCTTAGCTTAGTTTAGTTTTAGTGTATTAGCTATACGGCTAGTACAACAAATACACGCGAGCTTCGTACGGACGAAGGGAGAGGTTCTTAAGGTCTTCAGCTACAATTTCAGCATCAGTGTCCGAGTAATTGGCAATCAGCAGTCTGCCACTTTTGAAGGTGACCCTTTCCGGAAGGGTAAAAGCTGTACTTTCTTGAAAGAAATTCAGAATGACCAAGAGGGTCTCCTTTTCCCAATGGCGCAGATAGGCATAAATCTGTGTGTGTTTATGCAAAAGTAGATGATAATCCCCGTACACAAGAAGGGGGTATTGGCGGCGTAGTTCGATGAGCTTGCGGTAATAGTGCAAGACGGAATTCTGATCTTCTCGAGCTTGCTCCACGTTAATTTTAACGTAATTAGGATTAACGGGAATCCAGGGCGTGCCATCTGTAAAGCCAGCCTGAGGACTGTTATCCCACTGCATCGGAGTGCGGGCGTTGTCCCGACCCTTTTCACAAATTACTTCCGTTAGTTCCTTCGGGTCTTTGGCGTTCCTCAGACCTTCTTCATACATGTTAAGGGTTTCGATGTCCCGATAATCCTCAATGCATGGGAAACGGACATTGGTCATACCGATTTCTTCTCCCTGATAAAGGTAGGGTGTCCCTTGGAGGGTATGAAGCAACGTTGCGAGCATTTTTGCCGACTCTACCCGATAGGTGCCGTCATTGCCAAAACGGGAAACCATGCGGGGGTGATCGTGGTTACTTAGAAATAGGCTGTTCCAACCGCTGTCTGCGAGCTTTTTTTGCCAGTCGCTAAGGATACGCTTAAAGTCCGCCAGTTCCCAGGCCTTTTTATCCCACTTGCCGCAGGGTCCATAATCTAGCTCTAAAAGCTCAAAGTGGAAGAGCATGTTCAATTCATGACGGTACTCATCGACAAAAGTGCGCGCCAGATCTGCGTCAACCCAACGGGTTTCCCCTACGGTCATAATATCGTATTTAGACAAAACTTTTACATACATTTCTCTGAGGAAATATCGCAAGCGGGGGCCGTTGATGAAGAACTGTCCCCCCCATTGATAAGGAGAGCTGTCTTTGGGTGGGGCATCAGGCAGCATAGGATCTTTGGCAATCATGTTAATGACATCCATGCGAAACCCGTCAACGCCCTGATTTAGCCACCATTTCATCATGTCGTAGATTTCGTAACGCACCGTTTTGTTTTCCCAATTAAGATCGGGTTGATTCTTGGAGAAGATGTGCAAATAATATTCCTCGGTCAAGGCGTCATACTCCCAAGCCGAACCGCCAAATTCCGAGGACCAATTATTTGGCTCTTTACCGTCTTTGCCCGGTCGCCAAATATAGTAATTGCGGTAGGGATTATCTTTGCTTGAGCGGGACTCTAAAAACCAGCGATGTTGGTCTGAGGTGTGATTGACGACTAGGTCCATCATTAACTTCATGCCACGGCTGTGCAGCCCGTCGCGCAGCTTCTCCCAGTCTGCCATGGTGCCCATCTCATCCATGATTCCCCGGTAATCACTGATGTCATAGCCATTATCCACATTGGGAGAACGATAGATTGGGCTGATCCAGAGGACGTTAATCCCCATGTATTGCAGGTAATCAAGCTTGGAGATGATCCCCGTTAAGATCTCCTATACCATCTCCGTTACTGTCCTTAAAGCTGCGAGGATAGATTTT
>NZ_JYNH01000261.1 GCF_000960765.1 Desulfosporosinus sp. I2
GTAAGCGCTTAATAAACCAGTGCATGGTCAACCTACGCTAACTATGAGAAAATACCTTCATAAAGCCAAAGAGTGGAGGTATTACATTGTCCAAGCCAGAACAGCAGGCTGCGCTCGTGGCGGAATGCAGGGCCAGCGGAATGACAGCAAAGGCCTGGTGCGAAGCCAAGGGTATTCAATATCAACGGTATCTTACCTGGGCAACAAAAGTTAATAGGGAATGCCAACATGAACCGCAGCAGTGGGCTCAAATAACGATGACAAAAGAGGAACGCTCCACGAGCGAAATCAGGCTTAATTGCGGCAAATGGACCATTTGCGTGGAAGCTGGGTTCAGTCCTTCGTTGCTTGCGGACATACTTAAGATTGTGGATGCCGTATGCTAAAGGACATCATGAACTATGACAGCATTTATCTGGCTTGTGGAGTGACAGATCTGAGGCGAGCGGTCGACGGTCTGGCCATCATCGTCAAACAAGAATTCAACATGGATCCGTTTGGAAACTATCTGTTCCTGTTCTGTAATCGGGCGCGCAATCGCCTGAAAGCCCTTAGTTGGGATAGAAATGGTTTTATACTTTACTACAAGAGACTAGACGGGGCGGGAGCCCGATTCAAATGGCCAAAAGATCCAACCGATGTAAGAAACATAACCGTTAGTCAACTTCGCCTCCTCATGGACGGCATGTCCATAGATCCACCCAAGGGTTTTGGTGAAGTCACAGCCAGGGATTTTTGTTAAGGAAAATGATACGTTCAAACTAACCTGAAATCGTTAGTTCCAGAGTGAAAAATATGTTTTCAAAAATGGCTCAAACCGTTGGTATTACTGGAAATTTAGCTATATTTGTAGTATAATATAACCATGAAAACGATTGATTTGAAGGGCGTTTCGCCCCAGATAACTGCATATATTTCAACCCTCGAAACGCAACTTAAAGAACAGACAACACAGTTACAGGAACAGTCCAAAACGGTCGAATCACAGAAGGTACGTATCGATCGGCTTATGGATATGCTGGCCAATTTCCAAAAGACCATGTACGGTCAATCCAGCGAAAAAAGCAAGTATGTGTTGGGGGAGGATCTTAATCAGATCTCCTTATTCAATGAAGCGGAGGCTGAATCAAACAGCAAAGCCCCGGAGCCCGACAAAGTTGCTGTTTCTGGGCATATCAGGAAAGCCAAACGCACCAAGGAAGAACTGGCAGCGGACGTTCCCGTGGTGGAGATTCTCTGCGAGTTGGATCAAGAAAAACTTGTCTGTGAGATATGTGACGGGAAAATGCGGCTTCTCGGCAAAGAGACCGTCCGGGAAGAATTAGAAATTATACCGGCACAGGTAAGGATGCTTCGGTATATCCGGAACAGCTATGTCTGTGAAAGCTGCGAGAAAGAAACGGGAGAAGCCAAGATCGTGAAAGCGCCCACTCCTGCACCCGTCATAAAACGGAGCCTTGCTTCGGCGTCGACGGTGGCCCATGTCATGTATCAGAAATATGTTAATGGCATGCCACTGTACCGACAGGAAAAGGACTGGGCCAATCAGGGTGTCGTTCTTTCCAGAGCGACTTTGGCAAACTGGATCATACGGTCGTCAAACGACTGGTTGCTGCCCTTATGGGAGATTATGAAGGAACATCTGCTTCAACAAGCTGTGATTATGGCGGATGAGACGGTGATTCAGGTACTGAAAGAAGAAGGAAAGAAACCGTCCTCGGAGTCTCGGATGTGGGTATACTGTTCAGGCAATACTGGAGAAGCACCGGTGGTCTTGTTTGAATACCAGCCCTCACGATCAGGCGAGCATGCGAAGCGTTTCTTGGAAGGCTTCCACGGGTGGCTTCAAACCGATGGCTACAGTGGGTATAATAAAGTACAAGAGGTAACCCGATGTGGTTGCTGGGCTCATCTACGGCGTAAGTTCCAAGACGCGATGCCAAAGAATGGAGCCGTTGTAGGTTCTACCGCTACTGTGGGATTTGACTATTGCAATCAGCTGTTCTCCATTGAGAGGGACTTAGCCCAGCTCACTCCAGAGGAACGGAAATTACAGCGTCAGGAAAGGGCCAAGCCAGTTCTCGAGGCTTACTTCCTATGGGTAGAAACAGTCAACGCACTCAAAGGCTCTAAACTGGCCGAGGCCATTACATATTCGATCAACC
>NZ_JYNH01000262.1 GCF_000960765.1 Desulfosporosinus sp. I2
CATAACAAGGTAACCTTTGGCCAAGACCATAAATAAAGAGTTAACATAAGGGTATACCATAGTATACCTTGGCTTACCGAATAAGTCATGCTAAAACGAGAGTTACACGGGGGATCATCCCATCAATCCTAGAAAGGATTATCTTGTTTAGAACGAAGAAAAAATTACGGTGTCTTATTACTCGGGTTATCGGCACTGGGATTATCGGTTTTTTGTTGCGACGCCAGCTTATCTTTAGTCTGGGTAATAAGCTGTTTTAGTCGATCAGCATTAGGCCCATTTGGTTCCTTTTCCAATGCAGTCTGCCACACACTAATAGCTGTAGAGTCGTCTTTTTTGATTGTCGATAGGAAAACTCCGTAGTTAAAATATGCCTGCGTAAAATCAGGGCTCTCTTTCAAGGCCTGTTTATAGCTTTTTTCGGCCAAATCATTTTGCCCGCTATAAAAGGCGGCTGTGGCCATATCTGTTAAAACATTGATATCCTGTTTGGTATTAAGAACGTTCTGATAGTATTTAATCGCTTGGATATAATCTTCTCGTGCTTCATTCGGTGCAACTTTCCGAGCGATGGTAGCCAAATCATAATAGGCATTGCCTAAGTCCTGTTGAAGTGAAATATCATTAGGGTTTGAGCTTAGCTTTTGGTTGAGAAGATTTACCTGATTTTTAATACTATGATAATCACTGTTGTTGGAAGAAGAGGAAGGGGGCGCTGAAGGAGTTGAAGAAGGAGTTTCTGAGAAATAGCCATAAGCTCCTGCCCCAACTAAAACTATGGCTAACAAAATCGTAATAACAATGGCCTTGATTTTTTGTTCATTTTGCTTGCTAGGCACGTAATATCCCCCTCTATATTATTACGCTTCTCATGGTAATGGCTTTAGCGGTGTAAAAACCACGTTTGTTAGAACGAGCGCACTCGTTTTACGAGTGCGCTTAAGTCTTAACCCTGAAATTCTTCGAAGATCAATTTTCCTTCAATCGAATCTCTAACTTTTAATGTCATAGGCATTACATTCTCATTCCCATTCTTACAGTAAAGGTGAGAAAGTTTAGAATACCGAAGAGCAAGATGACCACTAAATACGGCATTGAGACGGACAAGGCTTTGCTCACACCGTAGTTCTTTTTAGCAATTCTATAAGCAGTGTAAAGGGAACCGAGAGTTCCGGCGATGACTAAGAAGTATTGCATGATTTCAATCGTCGGATCAGAGATGAATGAGGTGGGGCCTTCCATTTCTATTCCGAATAGCCCCATGAAGGTGTAGTAGATTGACTTTCCTTCAGCGAGAAGATGGAACAAGTTGTGGGCCATGTGGGAAGCGAGGTCGAGCGGAATGACGGCATACCCAAAACGTGCAAAGGCATTACGTAAAGTCTCGCCCGTGAAACGTTTGGAGACGGCAGTCGCTGCGAAAAGGAGTAAGACTGGAGTCGCCATAGCGAAAATAAAGAGAATCGTAAACGCAACATCTTGATTAGGAATCCCTAATGTCTGCTCTACCCACTTCAGGAAGGATGGGTAAAAATCTAACATGGTAATGTTTTGCACGAAGACAATTCCGACGATGACAATCGCTAAGAAAGACTCTTCAAAATGCGCCCTAGTCATCGACCAAAATTCACTGGTGGGTACGCGGGGGGTTAGGCGAATCGAATCATGAGGACAGCTTTTGATGCAATTTCCACAAAGATTACAATTAGCGTTGTTTTCCATAGCCATCGGAAATTCAAACATAGGACAGCCAGGCGTTTTGTCATTGCCTTTATAGCAATCCCTAGTTTTGCAGGTTTTACAAGTATCTTTGTCGGCACGGAGCTCTAACATACCTGAGCGGGAATAGTTACCGGACAAACTACCTAGAAAACAGAGGTAACGACACCAAGTACGGCGTTCGAAGAGGAGAGCAGTGACCATGACCCCACCTAAGATGAGCAAGAGGAGGGTTCCGGATCCTCGGGGAGATTCAACGATTCCCCAAACGTGATCAGACCAGGTGATGAAAATGAACGTGATATCGATGATCCAGAGGCCGTTCTTGCGGATAAAGTTTGGAACCTTAAGGTTAGCTCCAAATAATTTCTGAGTTAAATCACTCACCCAA
>NZ_JYNH01000263.1 GCF_000960765.1 Desulfosporosinus sp. I2
CCTTTACGCACCAGCTCCATGATCTTAAAAGCTGTATTGGGCGGCAGACCCTTACTAATCAAATAAGTCATAATATCATCCCGGGTGCAGACGGCTTCACTTAAGGTCACGGTTCCCGCATCAATTAAGTCCTTGGCATTTCCCAGCCACACATCCGTACCATGGGAAAGTCCGGATATACAGATTAAATCTGCGAAGGCTTTGGGCCTTGTATCTAAAAGCATTCCTCTGACGAACTTCGTACCAAACTCAGGAATGCCGAAGGTTCCAACCTTGGAATTGATCTGCTCCGGGGATACCTCTAAGGCTTCCGTGGAGGAGAATATTGACATGGTCTCCTGATCATCCATGGGTATCGTTAGAGGGTCCACGCCGGTGATATCCTGAAGCATTCGGATGACCGTCGGGTCATCATGACCCAGAATATCCAGCTTTAATAGGTTCGAATCAATGGAGTGATAATCAAAATGGGTAGTTATGATATCCGAATTGGAGTCATCGGCAGGATGCTGTACGGGGCAGAATTCAAAGATTTCTCGTCCCTTCGGCACGACGATAATTCCTCCCGGGTGCTGCCCGGAGGTTCTTTTGATACCGGTGCAGCCTTTAGAGACTCGCAGAGTTTCTGCCTTGCTTACGGTACGGCTTTTTTCCTCATAATACTTTTTCACGTAGCCGAAGGCTGTTTTTTCGGCGATAGTCCCGATGGTTCCGGCCTTAAAGGTTGTACCCTTGCCAAAGATAACCTCTGTATATTTATGGGCCTTGGCCTGATATTCTCCTGAGAAATTCAAGTCAATATCAGGCTCTTTATCGCCATTGAAGCCTAAGAAGGTCTCGAAAGGGATATCGATGCCATCCTTCGCCAGCTTTTCTCCGCAAACCGGACACACCTTATCCGGCAAGTCAAAGCCGATTTTAACGCCATAATCGGAGAAGTCCGAATACTGGCAATTGGGACACCGGTAATGGGCCTGCAGGGCATTGACTTCCGTAATCCCGGTCATATAGGCAACAACCGAGGAACCCACCGATCCTCGAGAGCCGACCAGATAGCCATCCTCATTCGATTTCCAGACAAGTTTTTGAGCGATAATATACATAACAGAGAAGCCATTTTTGATGATCGAATCCAGCTCTCTATCGAGCCTTTGCTGAACAATTTCCGGCAAGGGGTCTCCATAGAGGGCATGGGCCTTCTCATAAGTAATATCCTTAATAGTCTGCTCGCAGCCTTCAATATGAGGCGCGCATTTCTCCGCTGAAATAGGACTGATCGGCTGGCACATATCGGCCACCAGATTGGTGTTGGTTACGACCACCTCATAAGCCTTTGCTGCTCCTAAATAGGAAAATTCCTCCAGCATCTCCTCGGTGGTTTTTAAATATAAGGGGGCCTGATGATCGGCATCCTTAAAGCCTTGACCAGTTTCGAGGATTCGCCTGTAGATTTCATCTTCCGGATCCAGGAAGTGAACATCACCCGTGGCGACGACAGGCATGTTTAATTTTTTACCCAGAGCCACAATCTTGCGGTTGATTTCCTTTAAATACTCTTTGTCGGGCACCTGCTCTGTTCTGACTAAATAATCATTGTTCCCGAGAGGCTGGATTTCTAAATAATCATAGGCCTGGGCAATGGCTCCAATTTCCTCATTGGATTTTCCGAGCAAGATGGCCTGGTAAAGCTCGCCTTCACTGCAGGCACTGCCCAGAATTAAACCTTCAGAGTATTTTTTATAAAGGCTCTTTAAAATCCGTGGCTTTTTTATAAAAATAATCCAAGTGAGAATAGGAAACCAGCTTATATAAATTCTTTAATCCCACATAGTCCTTGGCTAAGATGATCGCATGATAAGTTTTAAGCTTCTTATACTCCACGCTCTTCGCGTTTTCATCGGAGCCATAGCGATCGATATCCTCAAGGGTTTCTGCTCCCCGTTGTTTTAGTTTTTCAAGCATAACCTTAAAAACTTTAACCGTGGTATCCACGTCATCTAAGGCCCTGTGAGCTACCTCCACCTTGAAGCCTAAGTTCTTGGC
>NZ_JYNH01000264.1 GCF_000960765.1 Desulfosporosinus sp. I2
ATCCCTCTAATTATAACCCCAGCAGTTCGGACACCTGTACTTTTCGGGTTTTTCAAACCTATCTTATTAATTCCTTATCATTTATTAGATAAAATAAATGATAAGGAATTGAAGCATATTTTTCTACATGAGTTGACTCATTTTAAACGTAAAGATTTTGCTGTTAATGGGCTAATGTTGTTGTTAAAAGTGATACACTGGTTTAACCCATTGGTATGGTACGGTTTTTACAAAATGCATCAGGATATCGAGATTGCTTGTGATGCTTTTGTCTTATCCCGCATAGAACCCGAGGAATGCACACATTATGGATATACAATTATTCATCTATTGCGGATCGCTAAGCCTCAGCGTATCCCGGGGGTGACAGGGATAATGGCAAAAGAATCAAAAATGAAAAGGAGAATTATAATGATTTCTTCATTTAAGAAAATTCCCACAAAGCGGATAGTCATAGGACCCGTTCTGTTGATTATTTTAGGTACCATAATGTTAACAGGTGCCAAGAATAGCCCCGCTGAACAAGTGAACACGAGTGATGTGCGTAGCTCTAACCTAATGTCTACAGACACATATGTCGGCCTAGGTCTTAACAATGATGGTCATGTGAACACTGATTATTTGGTAGATATTCAAGGCCAAAACTATGCAGGTAAATTTACCGGGAAGATGATGGTCGTTCCTGATCCCTTGAAAATAGTCGTGGGATTTAGCTTGAAAAACTCCAAACCGGATAAGACCACCAGCGATATGTCCAAAGAAAGCAAAGCAGTGGGCGCAATTAACGCAGGAGCATCAAATAGTGATTCGGTTTTCGGGCCGGCTATTTCACCAACAGGGTTTGTTGTCAATAATGGAAAGATCATATATAACGATTTGAAAGATGGCAATAGTGCCCAAGATGTGGCCGCATTGACGGATAAAGGGCTGCTAATTGTCGGGAGGCACACAATATCAGAGTTGAAAGAGTACGGAGTTAAGGAAGCAGTAAGTGCTGGCCCATCCCTCATTGTAAATCGAACATCTCAAACTTTATCGGATGATTGGGGTGTGAGCAGCAGGACCGCCATAGGGCAACAAGCAGATGGAACCGTGTTCTTGCTCGTGATCAATGGTCGTAGTAAAGAATCCATGGGGGCCACGCTAAAAGATATGCAAAACATTCTTCTTGAGCATGGAGCTGTAAACGCAACTCTTTTAGACGGAGGAAGTTTATCAACGATGTATTTTCACGGAAATATAGTCAACCATCCACCCGAAGGGGAGCAGATCGTGTCATCAACTTTTTTGGTGATGCCCTGATGCCCTATAAAAGAGCCAAAACCAAGAAAAATAGTAATTAGTGCTAGTGTATGGATATAATCCACGATGGTCTAGACATTAAAGAAGTTTCATTGGGCGGCTACGACATTGTATCAATTGATGGAGGCGGATTAATAGAGGCATCGAAGCAGGGTAAATGAAACTCCAAAAAAATAAGCTATTTGAATAGGGGAGAATATTGTTGAACAAGGCTAATTTTGAAGTATTATCTGGCTTATTCTCAAGAATTAAGTCAAATTATGATATTGATAATCGGAATGGGAGTTTAGATATGAAAAAGACGAAGAGTACATTGACGATCTTATTAGCAATAATTCTTTTAGTTGTTTCTAGTACCAATGCTTTTGCAGCGACGCCATCTTCTGGAATGGGAACAATATCAGCAAAATAACACCCAATTATGTTCAGGAAAATCCACCACAACTAGGTAATACTAATATTTGGTGTATTGTGACAGCTAATCAAGTACATGTAATACTTAGTGAAGAGGATGGGCAGAAAGCGATAGAAACTGCCGACGCATTGTGTTTTCAAATTTGACATTATGGTATACAGCACGTCGCAACAGTGGTAAGTGCGAGCGTTATTGCGACACAACAAAAGGAAGTGAAATGCTAAAGGCATAATGAAATCATTATTCTCATTACTTTCATTTTCAGAATCTTGCAAGACAGTATTACTAGTTAAACGTATTAGAAAGTGCCATTAAGTATTTAGAT
>NZ_JYNH01000265.1 GCF_000960765.1 Desulfosporosinus sp. I2
CACGAACGGTTTATGATTTCATAAAGCCTATGAAAACGGTGGGAATCATTCGAAAAGACGCCGAACAAAAGCTGTGGGAAATCGCCGAACCGGTCGGAGTCATCGCGGGAATCATACCCACAACCAATCCGACCTCAACCGTGATCTACAAAGCCATGATCGCACTCAAGGCCCGCAATGCGATCGTGTTTTCTCCGCACCCCAGCGCAGTCCGCTGCACGAATGAAGCAGCTAAAATCATGCATCAAGCGGCCGTCGCCGCCGGAGCACCCGAAGGGGTGATCGGATGCATCCTCAACGTCTCCATGGGAGCGACCCAAGAACTCATGAAACACCCCAGCGTTGCCATGATCCTGGCCACCGGTGGAAGCGCGTTAGTCAAAGCCGCCTACAGCAGCGGGAAACCCGCCCTCGGGGTCGGCCCCGGAAACGTGCCAGCCTTCGTCGAACGCAGTGCGGACCTAGCTAAAGCTGCCGAATACATCATCATGGGCAAAACCTTTGACAACGGAACCATCTGTGCCTCCGAACAATCCATCGTCGCCGAAGACTGTATCGTCGACGAACTGATCAATCACCTCAAACGCTTTGGCGCTCACTTTCTCGACCCTGAAGACGTCGCCAACGTCTCTAAAGTAGTGATGCTCCCCAACGGAGGCGTCAACCCTAAAGTCGTCGGGAAAGACCCGAAATTCATCGCTCAACTCGCCGGAATCAGTATCCCAGATCGAACCCGATGCTTAGTTGCCCCCTTAAGCGGAGTCGGTCCACAATGGCCCTTATCCTACGAAAAGCTCACCACGGTCCTTGGTTTTTACCGAGTTGCCGACTGGCATGAAGGGTGCGAGCGCTGCTTTCAACTCTTAGAAGCGGGCGGAGTGGGCCATAGTCTGGCCATGCACAGTAATAATGAAGAAATCATCCGAGAATTTGCGCTTAAGAAACCCGTCAACCGACTCCTGATCAACACCCCAGCAGCCATGGGCGGCGTCGGAGCGACCACCGGCCTAGCCCCCTCCTTCACCCTCGGGTGTGGAACTTGGGCAGGCTCGAGCGTCTCAGAAAACGTCACACCCCAGCACCTGTTGAACATCAAACGAGTTGCTTGGCATCAACAAATTCCAGACCGCAAACCCGTCGACCCCATGAACCTAAAGGGAAGCAGTGAGAGAACCCAAACTCAAAACCAGAACCAGAATCAAACTCAAAATCAAGCACAATCGCCGCAAGTCGATGCCCAGTTAGTCCAAGAAATTATTAAACAAGTCATGCAGCACCTCAATGGCATGAAGTGTTAGTGTGAAAACGTGATTGATTAAGATCGAACCTTGAACATTGAACCTCGCGCATTGCTTCAAAGATCTTCAAATTTATAGTTAAAATTAATTAATTATCGAGCCTCGAACATCGAACCTCGAGCCTCGAAATACAGGAGGGAACAAAATGGCACAAGATCGAAGTGTAATCGCACTTGGAATGATAGAAACCAAAGGATTGATCCCCGCGATCGAAGCAGCGGATCAGATGTTAAAAGCAGCTAATGTCACCTTGTGTGGAAAAGAGCACGTCTCAGGAGGACTCGTCTCAGTCATGGTTCGAGGAGATGTCGGAGCGGTCAAAGCCGCAGTTGATGCAGGAGCCGCAGCAGCCCAACGAGTCGGAGCACTCCTCAGTGTCCACGTTATACCGCGTCCGCACCAAGACGTTGAGTTCATTTTGCCCGTCGGTGACAACAAAAGTTATGGAGAGAAATAACCTCGGGCATCTGAACTCCGACTTCTGCAGTGAGAGGTGAGGACTTGATCGTCACAGAATATGAACTTAGAGCCAATTGGCATAAAACTAAAGCGAGCCTGATCGTACTACCGCCCGGAAGCGTGATCACGCCCTCAGCGCGGGATTTTATCCGTTCTAAAGGAATCGAGGTTCAAATTGAAGGAAACGGACTTCAGGACCTCAATAAGAGTACCTTTTCCAATGTAGCCCAAAGTATCGGTAGAAGTAA
>NZ_JYNH01000266.1 GCF_000960765.1 Desulfosporosinus sp. I2
CGGTGGTTGTCAAGATAGTTGTCGCATTTGACCAAAATTACTTACTCACTAAATGTGTTAATCACGACGAAACAAGCCCGGGCGCTCGGCGCTTGCCAGAAGGAACTTTTGTGATCTGCGGATCAAAAAGTCCCTTCGGTCCTTCAGCTTACTTGTTCGCTAGTGTCACTGGGATGCCAGCGCGCATATCCTCGGCCTTCAGCCTGCGGTATCCCGCGTGACACCCTGACACTTAACTCATTACTTCATTAAATAGAACTATGACGCATCCGTTTTAGACTCAACTTGATCCTCAGCCTGAGATTTCTCTGGATTAAGCCATACTTCATTGGGCAAGGACCAGTCCCTTGTTTGACGTGTCCAACGTTCCGGATGACGAGCTTTTGCAGCCTCATAGAGCTGGTGCCGTTTCTTAAGTATCTCTTCTCCCTGGCCACTGTGACGCTGGTGTGGCGTGAGGAACTTGATACCACTATGGTGATGGTTGTAGTTGTACCAATGGACAAATTCCTTGACCCATGTCCTGGCATCATTAATCGTTGCAAATCCTCCCATTGGATAGCTTGGACGGTATTTGCAGGTCTTGAAAATAGACTCCGAATAAGGATTGTCATTACTAACCCTGGGGCGACTCCTAGAAGGCGTAATACCCAATTGATAGAGCGTTTCCAGCATGGCCGCGCCTTTCATAGGGCTTCCGTTATCTGAATGGAGGACTAAAGGACCTTCTTGTCTGGTTATAGCCTGAGCCATGACAGCCCGCCGAATGAGTTGACTGGCGTGTTCTGCTGATTCTTCGACCCAGACTTCCCATCCCACAATGTCTCGGCTAAAGATGTCTAGGATGAGGTATAAATAGAAGTAGAGTCCTCTAACTGGGCCGGGCAAGTAGGTAATATCCCACGACCATACGCGATTGGGTTCGGTAGCACAATGCGTGGATTTAGGTTTGCTGGAGGGTGATTTGCAACGACCACGATGATTCTGTTCACCTGCTTCGTGCATGACTCGATAGAAGGTTGATTCGGAGGCGATGTAGATACCTTGATCCGCAAGAATCGGGACAATTTGACTGGGTGGCAAACTTTGAAATTCAGGTTGGTTGACTACTTCTAGAATGTCTTTGCATTCTGCTTCCGTGAGTTTATTCGCCGGTTCAGGACGCTTTGCCAAGGGTCTCTGATCTGCTTCAGGAGCTCCGTCTTTACACCAACGTTGCAATGTCCGTACCGATATACCAATTTCTTCACAAGCTAGCTGTTGGCGTGCTCCGCTTGCTACTGCTTCTTCTACCAGCTTAATAATTATGCCGCGATTCACAGTGCTGGTCAGACTTCCTCGTCCTTTGGTCCCCAAATCGCATTGATGTTTTTTCTTAGAACTAACAGGGCTGCTGTTTCAGCTAGTGCTGACTCTTTCCGCTGGAGTTCCTTCTTTACTCGCTTTAGTTCTTTTTCGGTTTCTTTTTCTCGCCGTTGTGAAGTGGCTAGTTCCTGGGCCACACCGCCGTTCGCCTGTATGCAGTTGTCCTGCCAGGACTTAACCTGCTCAACATACAAGCCTTTCTTGCGGCAGTATTCTGCTAGTTCGATCTCACTGAGTGTGGATGTCTCTACCACGATGAGATACTTGTCGCGTGTGCTCCACTGCTCACTTTGCTGTTCACCAGCAGGGGCCGCAAATCCTTTTCCCCGTATTTCCTTCCGCCATAACTTCAAGGTCCCCTCCGGGACACCCGTCTCCTGCTGAATCAGACTAAGAGACTGGTTGTTTGGTGGTAACATCTTTGCAATGATAGAACTTTTTAACTCTTTTGGATATCTCATGCCGTTTCCCCTCCTGTGTTCCTTCAAGGATACTTTTCCTAAGTCTCTACGTCAACTATCGTAACACAGGGGG
>NZ_JYNH01000267.1 GCF_000960765.1 Desulfosporosinus sp. I2
GTAACTGTCTTGCACAGGTACAGCGGGGCAGCCGTCCGTGGTGTCCTCTGGTCTCGCTAGGCTCATAACCTGGTATACGACACAATATACGAACAGAACCGCTACAACTGAATGACAGAAAATAATCAAGCCCCTGTATTCCCGAATGTGGAATATAGGGGCTTGTGAATTGTGGAAATTATGCAATTCTCTGGGTTAATAATCGTCATAGGATTATCGCTGTTATTTTTAGTTCTGCAACAAGAGAATGAACCTGTGAACTAAAAGCTCAGGCTTTAATTTGTTGAATTGGAAGGAATGTACAGGTAAGATGTGGAATTTCATATTACAAGACGCTGGTTGTCGGGTTTCTGCTTAAATATAAAATCGAGTATGTTAGTCGGGCCTAAAAAGGGATTTGTCTCTGTTCAATTATATCTGTGAATCTAATGGCTCTCCAAGCGTGGCAGTGGTTCAGACTCAAGCGTATTCGTGCAACAACGAAGTAATCATCCGTTGCAATATGGTCTAAAGTAAGCATGGTTTTCTGCCGACTAATTAAGATGTTGAGTGAATATACACTTGCCAAAAAGAGCAGTTTGATAAAGCTTGTTGTCTATATTTGTTAATGGAGTTATTACCCGACGCCTTCAAACCCAGATAGTTAGTGAGTAGCGATTGTGATACATAAGATTACCTTAAGAAGGGGATGGGGATTTGAGAAACAAAAAGCGAATCACATGGATTGGTGCAGTGGTAATAATCTTGGCTTTCTCCTTATTCGTTGTGGCTACTGAGTTGTATGTGAAGACGGATACATCTGCCATAGGGGTAATCTCAAATCCAAAAAAAACATCCTCTCCGAGTTCCAGCAATGACTTAATTGCTGAACAAGCTAGGCATTATTCTTATTACCCTCAACTAGATATTACCAATGGAACGAACAAAATCATTTGGACTTGGGGAGACGCTAATTACACTTCGGACCCGATTGCCTTGATTGGCAATACCGATTTTGGTCTAGATATTGAAGAAGCTCTGAAAACGCCTGTCAGTGTTGTCAAGCCAGAATCGCGGATTGAGTTTAAGGTTGACGAAGTTGCGGGTTTAGATAAGCCAACATATAAGGTCAGGCTAGTTGATAGCAATAAACAATTGAAGTTATATCCAATGAATAATAACTCAATCGTCTTACCCAAAGCGGAAGGCGAATATTTATTTCAACTTCAGGTTCGTTGGGGTAATGAGAATCATGAAATATATTATTGGTTTCATGTAGAGACGCAGAAGTCTATACAGCCTCCCATAGCTACTAACATCACGATGGAGGATAAAAAACAGGTAGAACAAGTCATTAGGGATTATCTGAATAACATAGACAAGCAAAATTATGAAGAAGCATGGAAGCTCTTGGCCCCACAAGATAGGGATGGTCAAACACAAGAGAGTTTTATGGTGGTGCATCAAGGTGTAAAATCTATTAAACTCATTTCCATTGAGGGATATAGCTTAGTTGCAGACAAAAATAATAGCGCAATTGTATATGACGAGAAAGTCCCAACAGTGACCTTTCACCTTGTACTTGATGTTGTTCCGCTGGAGGGGTCGGCATGGGGAGAAGGACGAAATGAAAGGTTTGTCGTTGGCCGCAAAGGAATTGATGGGGAATGGTTAGTTAGTGGTTTCGCAACAAGTCCATAAATTATGATTTAACGTGGGTAATTCTGACTCGTAAATGAGGTCGGGATGTATCGTTTAATAATCTCGATTGGAAAATAATCAAGAGGAATAGTGGAGAAGGGAGACTATATGGCCCGAATATCGTTGAGAGTCATGGCTTTCGGAGTTTTAGCATTTGTATTTCT
>NZ_JYNH01000268.1 GCF_000960765.1 Desulfosporosinus sp. I2
GAAGAACTTAAAAATTATGATAATATCACAAGCTCAAAAAAATTGACTTGGAACTATTAAACTATGTTGGAATCAGAGGCTGAAAATGGGAAAACTGATTGACACTCATTTTCATTTAGATCACTATTCTAACCATCCAAATGTCTATAAGAAAATTAATGAAATACAACAATACACACTTTGTGTTACTAATCAGCCAGAGGTATTTGAATCGTGCATGGATTTATATCCAACTACGAAATATGTTAAATTTGCTATTGGTTATAATCCACAACTAATTAATGAAGTAAAATTTAATCCAGCAGTCTTTTTTAAGTAATTTAGATCGAACAAAATATGTTGGGGAAGTAGGATTGGATTTTTCGAGTAGATATATTAATGAAAAAAAACAGCAAATTGAAATTTTCGATTTTATTTGTGAGCATGCAAAAAACAAGATAATGACTGTACACTGTAAAAAAGCTGAAATAGAATTAGTAGAAACCCTAACCACCCATAAAAACAAAAAGGTTATACTGCATTGGTATAGCGGAGATCAGTTTTGGTTAGAGCAGTTTTTGCAATTGGGATGCTATTTTTCAATTAATAGTAATATGATTAGCTCCATTAAAGGGAGAGAAATTATTTTCAATTTACCTTTAAACAGAATATTAATTGAAAGCGATGGACCTTTTAGTAGAATTAATAACAAGAAGTTCACTTGTGACCTATTATACAAGATATATGAGAATTTAAAGCAACTATTACAAAATGAAAATATGGAAGAAATTATAGCTAATAATTTTATAAGATTAGCAGAATAACATGTTTTGTCAGCAAGAAAAAATCAGAACAGCTTCCCATTATCGCAAGAAATTGACATGTTGTTTATAATGAAATCCCCAAAATAAAGTAGTGAATGTGATTGGTATTTATTGAGGAGAAAATTACATGAATTGTAAAACAAAAGAGATCACAAAATATTTTAGAAGTGCTGTTGCAGCACAAGCTAATATGGGAATTGACTTTAAAGTTGACAATTATTACATACTTAACCCAGAAGAATTGGTGCGAGGAAAAGTTGATCCGACTCTTTGTAAAGACATTTTTACAGACATAAACAAAAGTATCTTTGATGATGAGAATGAATCAAAGAAAAAATCTCTCATCAATGTCATTATTTGCGCTAAAACCATAAAAACAATCTTTGATGCAAATGAAAAAATACAGGATGAAATTGAGGAATTGACTGGGGTGTTTTATATCCCGGCAATTCTTAACATTGAAGGTATGCTGTCCTTTGATGTCGGTGATCAAAAACTTCCCTGGTTTCCAAGAGAATTCTTGCAACCTATGGTTGAACCTAAATTAGCAATAGGGGATGCTGATGCGGTTGATAATTTTATGAGCAATCATGTAGACCAAATTGAGAAAATCAAATCTTGGTCTGATTATGCTACATTTTTTAAAGAACTCTATGAGTCTGTTGCGGAATCTGAATTTGAGAAAAACACAATCCGGAATATGGATAGTAAAGAACCTTTCTTTGAGCTGGAAAACAATGTGTACGTTTTCATAGATAAAACTGTTTATTCGACTTATCATATTATGAATTTGTACAATCAACTACTGGAAGATGATTCAAGCGAAAGCACTTTAATGACAATTTCCATATTCGACGCAAATAACAGGTAACAAGTCGTCTAGTAGAAAACAAATTTGTCAAAGATGCAAACGCACTGTGGCCAAATGAGTGGAGAACATCCTTTGTCT
>NZ_JYNH01000269.1 GCF_000960765.1 Desulfosporosinus sp. I2
TATTGTGTACCCCATGTCAAGGACAATTTGGGTTTTCGGAATTCCAATCAAAATGTATTTATGCTATACTAACGTTGCTTTACCACAAGGGAGGATAGGGAAACGCTGAGGAGCGACCCGAGCGCCCGTGTGGGTTTACAAGGGAGGCGATGCGTATCAGCACCGCTTCTTTTTATTGCAGACAAGTACTGCCTCCCTGGAAACCAAGCGAAAAACCTCGGGGTGTGGGGCAGAGCCCCACCTTCATTCTTCACCTTTTGCTTTTGGTATTGTTAAAGGGTATTCTCCTGTAACGAGATACTTGTAATACTCCCTTGGAGCTAATCTTGCCAAATTCCATTGGTATCGCTCGATGTTGTAATAATCAGTCCAATCGCTGATCACTTGGTGAATTCCTTCAAATGTTGTGCATTGTGAAATGTCAATTTCATCTTTCATGTGACCGTAAAAGGATTCCTGCGGAGCGTTATCCCAACAGTTTGCCTTTCGGGACATAGACTGCCTCAGTTCACTGTCTTTTATCAACTGGATAAACTTTATACTTGTGTAGTGTGACCCTTGATCCGAATTAATCAGGGTCTCGGATGTCAAAGAGATACCATAATTCTCGATGAGCCGGTTCACGGTTTCCAGAACAAAATCGATTTCGAGAGATTCACTCAGTACCCAAGCGAGCAACTCTTTTGTACAGGCGTCGATGATAGTAGACATATAGCACCGTGGCGCCTTCCCATTAATGATGTAGGTAATATCTGTCAGCAGAACAGCACGGGGGCCGTGTGTTTCAAATTCCCGGTTCAGAAGGTTGGGGGCAACATTGCTGGTTCTTAGTGCTTTGGCCATTCTCCGGTACGGATTTGCTTTGCGAATAGGACAGAAAAGTCCATATTTGTTCATCAAACGTCGGATCTTCTTAATGTTCATGTGCACCGGAGGAGCCATATGAAGAAGCCGCATGTAAATACCGCGGGCTCCCTTATTGTAACCACGAAATCGGTAAGCCTCCAAAATTATTAGGAGATCCTTTTGGTCTTGTTCTTCACGTTGTCGTCTGAGGTGTTCCGTTTCAAGGTAATGGTAGTATCCGGACCGTGAAACACCGGCAGCAGCGCACAGCCAGGCAATATTCAGCAAGTTGTTGTCTCGCTGGGTCATCTCGCGAATGATTGTATACTTGGCAGCTGCGGTAACATTCATGATTCCGAATCCTCCCGGCCTAAAGATACAATTTTTTTTAGAAACTCTATTTCTTGATCTTTATAAGCCAGTTGTTGCTCAAGGTATTTTACTTTTGCTTCTGGATTTGTGCAGTCTTTGACATATGACCCGTATGTTTTTAAGTCTCTGAACCCTTTTCCCGCTCGGACTTCATTTCGGATCATACCCTTCAATCCAGTTACACGACATTCGCCAAGAATATCCGGATCGATGCCGAGCTCGATAACAATATCTCGCGGCTCCTTTTCTTCTTGTATTGAATTCCAAAACAGTTCCTTAAAATTGGCTGAGAAATGCACAATACTAGGACTTACATCCAAAACATAAGGACTTGCTCGGAGATGATTCATTTCTTCTTGAGTAAATTTCTTGTTAGCCATGCGGCATTCCTCCAATTCAGTCCAGTTTTATTGTTACCTGTTTGAACTGCAATCAAAACCGCTATTTGTCCGAGGTTAAGGGTTTCAAAAATCAACCTGTACAAAATAGAGGGTTTTCAAAACCCATGCTGTCCATTTTCTAGGGTATATTTT
>NZ_JYNH01000270.1 GCF_000960765.1 Desulfosporosinus sp. I2
CCTAAAATCCCTTCAGTAATTATACCTACACAGGTTCATTTATCTTAAATGCTTTATAGATAACCTTTTGATCTTTGGTTAATGGAAATAGAATCCGGGTTCCATTTACTACTTGTACACGCAGCTTAGACAGGGTCATCAGCAACTTCTTCATGGTCATCTTTTTGTAAAGCTCCTTTTCCAGCATAACCTTATGGATATGTGCGGCAATTATGAGTGAGATGAAACCGACGAAGATCTTGTTCTGCATAATGTCTTCCCTATGTACCCTTAATCTCCCAAGGTCTAGGCTATTTTTTAAGCGGAGGAAGCCCTTTTCTACAACATCCTTTTCCCGGTATATCCGAAGAGCTTCTTTAGCATCGGCCACGTCATTTGTTATGAGGACCATCCAACCGGCTGTTTCCAACTCCTGTTTGATTGCATCCTCTTTAATGCTGATGGTATAACCTGACGGGGATTTCTCTGAATTGCGTATAAGAAGGTATTTGCCGTATTCCTCGTCATGTAGGTGATCTGCAGGATTAGCCTCTGCTCGTTCTTTAAGAAGGGTGACATGCGCATAAAGGTTCTCACGAAGCTTCATCGCCTTCAGGGCATTATAGTAAACGTGGGTATGAATCTTGTGTTCCTTGTTCCATGCTCTGAGCTTGGTGACCCCGCGAACAGAATCGCCCCCTGACACAATCGTGTTTTGAAGACTGTCAATATCCTTGCGTTCACTTTCTACCTGCTTTTTCGCAAAGCCTGAGGTAAAAGGAACCGGGATGACAAAGCGTAGCTTATTCATATCATTTAACATGGCGTTTACATTTTTGGTGCTGAAGAACCCCTTGTCCATAACAATCAATGTGGGTTTACCTTTCGATAGGGCATCCATTTTGGACAAAGTAGTTTTCAGGGTGCTGACATCCTTGAGACTGCCGCTGTAAGCGGTCTGATATATAGGAAGTCCCGACTTCTCCCCCATCAGCATGCAAAGATTGATCTGGGGAAGCGCTTCCTTGTCCCGGTTGTACCCCCATTCAACGTCTTCAATCAGGTTAGAGTAGGAGGAGATAGAGGTGATGTCAAGGGCAAGGTATTCCTGTTCGCTTCGGTACCGGCACCATGCTTGGTAAAAAAACTCCCTTGCGTCCGGGCTTATGGCCATCAACAACTCACTGATGCGTTGCGAAGACATGCTACCGACCGCAAGACATTCGGTACTGTTAATCCAATCCTCACAATAAAGAAACGGATCGCCAGAGGAAATAAGGTAGCAGGCTAGGTTGAATATCTCCTGCCAGTAATTTGGCAAGGAATCCTCCAACACCCCAAGCAGTCCAGTGCTTTGCGCAATGCCCTGGAAGAGATAAAAGGCTCCATAGTCCTTAATGGATGAACGCTGTATATCCTCAATAGAAAATGTCATGCTTGTTGCAGGTATCTCAATAGGAGTTCCTTCTTCAGCCATACGGGCCAGATACTCAGGCTTATACACCGGATTTCCGGTTTTGGGATCGATTTTTCCGATAGGGACACGTTTGTTTCTGGGTTTACCATCAGCATTCCGAAAAGAAACCGACTCGTAAAGATAAATCTTATCCCCGACCTTTTGTCTTATGATGGAACTCATAGGTACTTTCCTCCACACTTGTAGGTATAATTAATTATACCTACAAGTGTGGAGGAAAACAATCAATTCTTTAAGATTCTGCAACAAACAAG
>NZ_JYNH01000271.1 GCF_000960765.1 Desulfosporosinus sp. I2
TAACCGGATAGTATTTTTCAATTTCCATGAATGGCTCTAAATAAACGTAGGAAATGCCCGTGGGCTTCTGTTGGATGGAAAGAAGTAAATCAATGTCCTTCTCATAAAATTTTGTGTCTCCGATTTCCCACATACCTTCGCCAACCGGAGCAATATCATCCAGTTCTCCATAATGATAGCAGAACTTACACTCTAAGTTACATTTGTTCGTTTTCCTGATTGCACTCAAACCGGTTCCCAACAGACAAGAACGACATCCTTTGGGGAATTTGCTTTCATTTCCCACAAAAAAAGTTCTATTCTCCAAAGTTTTCAAGCCACTGATTTCCGACATTAACCTATCATTTCTATGATCGATCGCAGCCTCAGTTTGTGCAAAGGTAGCGTAAATGATTTCTTGTTGTTTTGTCATAACTTCCTCATCCTCTGGCAATATTGAAAAGAATTCAAACCAAAACAACGCATCTTTCTTTGAAATTTTCATAACATGTCCTCCTACAATTAATTCTACTAAAGATTCGATTCCTAGCTTCCTGCTATGCTTTTTCACTTAGTCTTCTTCAAAAGACATACGCACTCCACATGTGTTGTGGCAGTTGAATAATACGAATGCGCGGAATTCATCGGGTAATTGTTATACCTAAAATAGCAGGGCTCCGAACTTAAAGGACGGGACCTCTTTTAGGTTATAGGTTAAATTTTTATCGTAATTTTATTAATTATACCATCGAGATTCCCCCGATGATATGCCCTGGTTCTCCAAATTATCATATGACATATTATCACTAGCCTTGCATTAAGTTGTTGACGAATTGTCAAGCATTTTTTCAATTGTTAGAACCCATTTTATCTCAGGACCTTTGGCAGAAAGTTAGTAAAAAAGAGGAGTAGAACTGGGTTTCAGTACTCACAAACATGGGTTTCCATCCCTGTAATAATGATTTTTCTTCGTCCCAGCCCCTTTAGTGCCGAAGTTACCTCACTGGTACAGCCTGAAAAGGAAGTCTTTTCGTAGGTTAACGATCCCTCGAGATTGTTGCTTACCTCGAAAACAAGGTGCTCCGCGTTAAAGGCGAAGCACCTTGTTTATAGTTTCTTCAACTCATTCCATTTTAACCAAAAGGAATATGAATTGCGATAATAATGTCTGAAAGCTAGGTAGTCTGCCAATTTTCCATAATAGGATCACGTTTAGATGTAGATTCAGTCATTTGTTTTATGAGTTGACTATGCCAGTGGTTACCACCAGGGATTTCACCATCAATATTTTTTCCGATTGTTTTAAATATGTTCTCAATTCCATTATAAAAGGAATGCAGGATTGAACCTATTGCGGTAAGTTCGATTAAAGTTGGTTCCTCCACTTTACTCTTCTCCAATAGTTCGCTGAAGGAAGTAAATAATTCATCGATTTGCTTTATCTCGAAAATTATTTGAGATATTGCCTTTTCAGGAGACGCGATAAAGATCACCTTCCTTTTCAAGGTATTGTGAAAATGGATCTTCTCTATCTAAATTGATTAAATCGACAGGACGACTTAATGTAGTCATTAATTTCCCTAATAGAGCAAAATAATTTTCGGGTAAACATCCTTTTATGGCAATATCTATATCAGAATCTTCCCTGTAAGTACCCGTGACCAACGAGCCGAAAATGAATATTTCCTTGCATCCGGCATTCTTCAGTATCTCAATTGC
>NZ_JYNH01000272.1 GCF_000960765.1 Desulfosporosinus sp. I2
AGACCGAATGGAAGAAAGAGACTCGTCTCTAACAGTTGTCCCTCAAACCAAAACCCGAGCGGAACGGAAAGAAATATCAGCCCCCAAAGTACCCGCGATGATAATCTGGATAGACATGGAAATAAGATCATGGTCACCCCTAAAAATGCAAAATGCCAAACCGAACATACTGCTCTTTCATCACGACATAGGTTGCCACCGTGATTCCCATTCCAAAGAGCAATACTTTAAAGCCACGTCTTACCGGGGATCGGCTAAATCCACTTGAAAGCCCCGATATAAAGATAAAAAGGAGAGCGGAGGTTTTCCCGACCAAAAACCAAAGTGGGTCCTGATAGTTTAGATCGAGCCCAGCGAACTCCTTCAAGTCATAAACAAGATGAAATAAGACCATCAGCACTATCGCTACGGCCCTAAATAACTCGATCTCTCCATGACGTTGGTTTGGAATCCTCTCATTTAAGTTTAAGCCCATCTCTTACTCACAATCTTTCAGCCTCTTTCTAATATCTTTTTGTTTGTCTCCCTGCTCTCTTATCTCCTTTGACCTCCAGTTCAAAAAATCATTGTTAACTAATTCGGCGACTCACCGACACCCCATCTCCAAACGGTAGCACAGTGGTGGAAAACTCCGGATTCTGGCAAAGCTCCTGTAGGAACTGACGCAAACCACCTACCATACGTTCATACTTAGGTGCAAAATCGCTTCCCGGAACCACCCAGCCTCGAAATAGAACGTTATCAACGACAAGCAAACCCCCTGAAGAAATTAAGGGGTATATATGACTCAAATAATCTAAATACTCTCCTTTAGCAGCGTCAATAAAGACAAAATCAAATTTCGAATCTAAGGTTGGCAGTATTTTTCGGGCATCTCCCTCTATTGCAGTGATACGCTCTCGAAGTCCTGCCCGTTCAAAATAAACAAGTGAACGCCTCAAACGATCTTTGTTCAGATCGATTGTCGTGACATATCCTCCAGTCCTCTCAGCCGCTCGGGCTAACCAAATGGTAGAATATCCAATCGCCGTTCCTATTTCTAAAATAGACTGGGCCCGATTCATATGTACTAATAAATTAAGAAAGTTTCCGACGGTTGGCGTAACTACTGGAATCGTTTCCTTCAGGGCCTGCTCTTCCATCTCCTGAAGTAATGGGTCCCGTTCACCCAATAAGGTCTCAAGATATCGCTCCATTTCAAAAGGGTAAAACAACGCCATCTCCCTTTCTCTCCATTTGAATCAACCCATTTGTTTCCTCCACTTTACCACAAATGGTTTTGGAACGCACACAAAACAAAAGTACGCGTCTTCAGTGATATTGCTTAACCGCTTAACAAACAATACACATAAAAAGCATACTTTATATGCAAATTGGAGACGGTTCTTGACTTGCACAAAATTCCAATGAATCATCCCCCGTTCCCAATCTTCCCTAACAGGAAGATGCACATGAAATGTGACTTCTTCCCGACCATCCGTTCTCTGACCTAAGCCCGGGACGCAGTGTCACACGAGCGCGACGTCTTTACGTAAGCAGCATGCTTACCACCGTAGCAAGGACCCAAGCCTGACGGTGCACATGAAATGTGCCGTCTCCCACACCTTTTCGTTCCCCGACCCAAGCCCGGGACGCAGTGTCACACGAGCGCGACGTCTTTACGTAAGCAGCATGCTTGCCGCCGTA
>NZ_JYNH01000273.1 GCF_000960765.1 Desulfosporosinus sp. I2
CCAACGGCACGCTTAACCTATCCTTCTGTGTCACCCCATTGCTCAAACGCTTCTCGGTGGTACTGGAATGTCAACCAGTTGTCCATCACCTACGCCTTTCGGCCTCGGCTTAGGTCCCGACTTACCCTGGGCGGACGAGCCTTCCCCAGGAATCCTTAGATTTTCGGCGGACAAGATTCTCACTTGTCTTTTCGCATACTCATACCGGCATTCTCACTTCTAAACGCTCCACTAGTCCTTACGGTCTAACTTCGCTGCATTTAGAACGCTCCCCTACCCCTTATCGAGGTTCGATATTCGATGCACGATGTTCGATTATTTCCAGTTGTCTAATAAGCGATAGATTTGTCTTGCAATATGATCGTAAGTCTCGCTTAGCTCTTGGAAAACGTCGTTTTCCAAGTACCCAAGATCTTTGATCATTTCTATCAATACCATCACTTCATTACATGATCCCAAGGCAATTCTTAAGAAGGCCTTAAAATCAGCTGCAGTGCTTTTTCGTCCATATCCCTCTGCTATATTCAGAGGAATGGATGTTGCTGCTCTACGCATCTGACTTCCTAGTTCATATAACTCATGCTTTGGAAATATTCTAAGGTCATTCGATGTAGTTTCAAAGCTGTCTCATAAGACTTTTTATAGACTTCTAAGTCCTTGTAGCTTTTAATCATCGCTTTCCCTCTTTCGAACTTCGAATCTCGAATCTCGAACCTCGATAAAGCCATAGCTTCGGTGATACACTTGAGCCCCGTTACATTTTCGGCGCAGAACCACTCGACCAGTGAGCTATTACGCACTCTTTAAATGGTGGCTGCTTCTGAGCCAACATCCTGGTTGTCTGTGCAATTCCACATCCTTTCCCACTTAGTGTATACTTAGGGACCTTAGCTGATGGTCTGGGCTGTTTCCCTTTCGACTATGAAGCTTATCCCCCACAGTCTGACTCCCAATCTAAATCCAATGGCATTCGGAGTTTGATAAGGTTCGGTAACCTGGTAAGGCCCCTAGCCTATTCAGTGCTCTACCGCCATTGCTCATCAATTGAGGCTAGCCCTAAAGCTATTTCGGGGAGAACCAGCTATCTCCGTGTTCGATTGGCATTTCACCCCTACCCACAGCTCATCCCCTGCCTTTTCAACGACAGTGAGTTCGGGCCTCCAGTAGGTTTTACCCCACCTTCACCCTGGCCATGGGTAGATCACACGGTTTCGGGTCTACAGCATGTAACTCGTCGCCCTTTTCAGACTCGCTTTCGCTTCGGCTCCAGCTTCTCGCCTTAACCTCGCTACATACCATAACTCGCCGGTTCATTCTACAAAAGGCACGCCATGACTCGAAGTTCGTGGTTCGATGTACGATGTTCGATTTTTTGTATTCCTCTGCGGTCTTGACCCGAAATACGACTTCGTCGCACCTCGTTTTATCGCTTCATAAGAACACATTCATCGAATTTCGAATCTCGAACCACGAACCTCGAGCTCTGACTGCTTGTAAGCGCACGGTTTCAGGTTCTCTTTCACTCCTCTTCCGAGGTGCTTTTCACCTTTCCCTCACGGTACTTGTTCGCTATCGGTCGCTAAGAAGTATTTAGCCTTGGGAGGTGGTCCTCCCTGCTTCCCACGGGGTTTCACGTGTCCCGCGGTACTCAGGATTCCCTCACAGTTTGATTCCCTTTCG
>NZ_JYNH01000274.1 GCF_000960765.1 Desulfosporosinus sp. I2
ACAGAAACCCCTCTAATCCTATTTTAATAATTTGCCTAATAAGCAATCAGTTAATAATATTATAATATATTTTAGTATTTATATACAATAATTATAAATATAAAGACAAAGACTCACGGCGAACTTAGCAACCCTTCTTAACCTCATTGTATATCTTGTTGTTGCTGATCCCGCCATAAAAACGGACAACACCATTTACCGCCACCAGCGGTAAAGCAAAGCCGTTCTTAAACATTGTATGAGGTGTATCATAGGCCTTTAAGTCATCCTCAAATAAATCAATAAAGTTTAATTGTACGTTAGCCGCCAGATTACTTTCCTTGTTTTCGTTCTTAAAGAAGTTAGGTGGGGGAGGTTCAATAGTCCACCTCTTTTATATCTTTTAACACCTTTGATAAAACAACTTATCGACTGTAACGCAGGTCAGTAAAGAGACTCCTCTTAATATATATTATGATTATAATATCATATCAAACCTAAAAAGCTAATGAAGCGTAAGCGCAAACCCAAGAAGGGCAAAAAGGGTGAAAAAGCTCCGACCACCACGCCGGGAAGAGTTCAACGTCTGGTCGATTGGATGATTCGTCACGCTGACAAGAAGTCGAACTTACCAAGCGATCGATTGTTCCACTTTTTTCAGACTCAAATCCTTACCATTTCAGCGAATCTTGGTTTACTTGGAGACATGAATACCCTTACTGTAGCAGGTGACGGAACCCCCATCGTCACTTCGGTTTATACCCGAAGTAAATCAACGTGTAATTGTCGTGCCCAAGGCCTTGCTGATTGCAACCATTCTCGTATCTACTCCCAACCCGACTGCAATGCGGGCTGGGACAGCGCCCGAGAGAAATACTTCAACGGTTATCATCTCTACATGATTTCCGCTTCGGACAGTCACTACGATTTGCCACTGTATCCAAGACTGCAGACCGCTTCCAGGCATGATGCTGTCAGTCTCGTCGTCAGCTCAGTTGAATTCAAGCAACGTTTTACCTTAGGCACGGTGGATAAAATGCTGTTGGATTCCGCTCATGATAGTGTTCCTATTTGCCCCATCGGCTTAGAGATGCATTCCAACGGTCATGAGCATCTACGACATCGCAATAAGTGGAGATGTCCACTTTCTTGTGGTAAACGTTGTTCATGTACCACACCTTGCTCCAATGCGAAGTACGGTCGTACCTACTAAACTAATCAGTTGGGCAATCGACGGCTGTTTACTAAGACATCCCGTAACTCGGAAAAGTGGACCTTGATTTACAAACGTCGCTCTTCGATTGAGCGTTCAAACAAGCGCGAAAAGATCGACTACAAGCTAGAATCGGGACGGCATCGTTCGACGAAAATGTGGTACGTCCGTGTCTACGGCATTATGATGTGTCAACACATGGATGCTTGGTATTTTCACCAAAAGGAGAGCTTTGATGGACTTAAATCTTTGATTTTCCCCCAAGCAAGCTAACGGCTTCTTCTTTAAAAAGTGATATTGTTTGCTATGTCCATTTTTTAAAAAAATGGTACATCTACCGCATTTCACTTTGGGCATCGTTAATTTCCAGTTATCTTTTGGTAATCTGCCCATTTCCATCACCAGAAATTCCGAGACACTATTTACCTCTTTTTT
>NZ_JYNH01000276.1 GCF_000960765.1 Desulfosporosinus sp. I2
CGGGCTCGCTCTCTGACATTAATCGATTCACCGTAATCTTCGGCAACTCTCGATAATTCTTTGACCGCTGCTACAGCTCCCATTTCCCCAAGGGCTTGCGCAGCCATTTCCTTCACTCCAACCACGGGATCTCTCAGCAATTGTATTAAGGAAAAAACTGCTGCCTTATTGCCAATCCGCCCTAAGGCTTCACAGGCTCTAGCTCGGATTAAACTGTCATTGTCACTCAAGCCTTTAATCAGTAGCTCAAAGGCCATCGGAACGTTGGCAAACACCTTTATTAAGTAGATATCGACCCGTCTGCTCACTTTTTGATAAATAGCGCTTAGGACTTTAAAGGCTTGCTCTGGGTCTAATTCATGGACGGTCCAATCAATCAATCGAATTAAGACTTCCTGATTTTGACCGAGCAGAATTCGTTGGGCCCCTTCATAATCACGAATTAAAACCGCCTTTTTCAACTGTTCCCCTAATTTCGGGAGCAAATATCCAGCAATCGTTCGAGCGCTTTTTTCACTCAGGGTTAATTTCCCGGCTTTATTCTTTTGAATATAATGCAATGAAATTAAACCCTCGATGAGGCAAGAAACTAGATTGCCACGTGGGTCGCCCATGACCGAGATTAACGAATCCTCATCCAACTCCCCTTCATGGGCATGAATGAGTTCAAGCAACGTCACTAAATCTTGAACCTGCAATGGCATCCCCAGGTCCCAAATGACTTGCTCCAAGATTAACCGTTCTTTATATAACGGTTCTCCTGCAATGGCTGTTTGAAATTGGTAGAGAAAACTCAGTTGTTCGAAGCCAAAGTCTCTCAACTCTGGGTTCTGTTGGCATTCCAAGAGGCTGGCCCTCGTATTATTGGCGGTAAAGGCTTTAACCTTTTTTAATCTTAAGATCAGTAAATCCAGATAATCTAACGGATAGCCGGTCCGCTCGGCGATATTGGGCAGAGATTCCTCCCCGATCCAAAGCCGGAAAACTCGGCGCCAGGGTTCCTTGGGATCGATGATTTGTGGACGATTGATGATCGTTTGCGCTGGTTTTAGTAAGTCTTTGGCTAAATCCACGACGACCGCGGACGGATTGGCAAACTGGTTTTTCAATTTCCATTGGATAATCTCCGCAAAGGTGGAATTCGTGAGTAAGTCTGCATTATGGCAAAAACAAGCGACGAGATCCGGTATGATGGTTTCATGGATGTATTTAAGGGCCAGGGGACTTCTCGGCCCGCCCCATTCCTCTAATAAAACGGCTGTTAGGTTTTCTGTTAAGCGGGTTAAATCCTGCTTAGTCCAGTCCCAATTGATTAACTCCGCCACTGCTCATCACCTTCGTTTTGACGATGGGTCGCTT
>NZ_JYNH01000277.1 GCF_000960765.1 Desulfosporosinus sp. I2
ACACCTTTAAGATCCACATTCAAGACTCGATCCCAGTCAACTTCAGTTAGGTCTTCAGCTTTCTTTGTAATCGCTGAGCCAGCATTATTAACGAGAATATCGATTTTTCCATAATGCTCTGTTACTTTCTTCACTAATTCATCAATCGCTTTCAGGTTGGTAACGTCTGTGGCCACTGCTAAAGCATCATGCCCAAATTTTTTAATTTCTTCGGCTACCTGATTACAGTCAACATGATTTCGACTAACGATGACGAGATTTGCACCTGCCTTGGCCAAACCTTCTGCTATCCCTCGTCCAATCCCTTTGGTGGAACCGGTCACAATAGCCACCTTATTCGTTAAGTCGAAGGTTGGATTATTCACTTTTTGACCCCCTATCAAAACAATTGCTGAAGAATTTCTTGAGATGTTTCTAGCATTTCAACGTACTTTTCGAAGGTTAATCCCTTAAGCCCGCTTCCTGTATATATTTGTCCAGCATCAAGGATTCTTGTGATTCGAACTTCTTCTACGGTGGGCGGCTCGGTTACTTTTACATCGTCTGCAATTTTCAGTTTCCAGGAAACTTCTGCTTTTACTTCTTCGACAGTAACACCAGGATGAACACTGTAAAGATACGCTTCTTTGGTTGTAGGATCGAACCTAAAAACACATTTATTAGTTATAATTGCAGCAGGGCCCCCGCCGGGCAAGCCATGTTTTTCGCGGGCATCATAGCCGTCAATATAGCCGGGTGATGTAATATAATCGACCTTCTCCAGAAAACGCCGTTTCTGAAGGGGAAGTGTAAGGATCGTTCTCCCTGCAGAACTTGCAATATCATTAGCTCCACCGCTGCCCGGTAGACGTGAAGCAGGGGTATAGTAATCTCCATCTCCAAAAATGACTGTGCTGTTTAGATTTCCATATTTATCAACCTGGGCTCCGCCAATCATTCCTACATCAAAATAGCCACGCTGTTGATCAGAGAAAAGGCGCCAAAGTGACGTGGTACAAATGCTGTTCTCGACACAGGCATTATCGCCGATTCCTAAAATCACACGATAGGGCTGTGGTCCAATGCTTCCAGATTCCATGGCCATGATGACATTTGGAGCATGGGTGAGTTTTGCAACCATGGCGCCTAAGGTCGGGACACCTACTCCAGCAAATACTACATCACCATCCATAATCTCCTTGGCAGATGCTGCTACAAGAAGCTCTTGCAGCGAATAATCTTGGGCATATTCTTTGCTCATGTTTATCCCTCCTTTCCGGTTAGTAGTTTGCTTTAGTAAAGCGGCGTTCCAGTTGACGTAGTTTTTCAAGACGGCC
>NZ_JYNH01000278.1 GCF_000960765.1 Desulfosporosinus sp. I2
ATCAGGATGGCTTCTTCGCTCAGAGGCAAACCATATTTTTTATAGGCTTCTTGACTGAGGGTTAAGACAAAGTCGGGTTTTTCGACTTTGGGGTAATGAATGGTTTCGTCGCCAATAATGACTTCAGCTCGACTGGCACCGCCTCTCGCCTCGGGTCCATAGCTTTGACTTTGCGCCACATTTTGGCCGGCATTGATACCTGCCTCGGCCAACATGATCGCGGCTAAGATGAGCCCTTGTCCACCCGTTCCGGTTAACAGAAATTCTTGTTTAGCCATCAAACATTGCCCTCCCTTAATTTCTGTCTTAGCTTTTCGTATTCTTGGGTATACTCCGGGGCCTGTCGTTTAAAGATCTCGCCGATCTGAAAATCGTCCTCGTTAGCCGCCTGTTGCCCTGCTCTGTAGGCGTGCTCTTTTTGCCATAGCAGCATATCCGTGGGGGTTTTGAACTTATTGCGCCGTCCATAGGAAACCGGGCATTGGGAAATGGCTTCCACGATCGAAAAACCCGAATTGTTATAGGCATCGATCACTACTTTGGTGAGCAGCTGATTATGGTAAGCTGTGCCTCTAGCCCCATACGTAGCACCCGCTGCTTTAGCCAACTCCAGGATTTGAAAGGGTCTCTCCAGGTTGCCAAAGGGAGAGGTCGTTCCCCGTTTGTCATGAGGGGTTAAAGGCGAGGTCTGACCCCCGGTCATACCATAAATACTGTTATTTATAACTATGGCTGTTAGATCAATATTGCGCCTGGCGGCATGAATTAAATGGTTACCCCCAATGGCGGTGGAATCTCCATCTCCCATGATCACGAAGACATCTAACTCTGGGCGCGCTGCTTTAATGCCTGTGGCGAAGGGTAAGGCTCTCCCATGGGTCGTATGGATGGTGTTGAAGTCTAAGTAGCCAGGCATCCGAGAGGAGCAGCCAATTCCAGAAACAAAAATCACTTTATTTTGGTCGAGTTGCAAGGTTTTGATGGCCCGGACAATGGCGGCCATGATGGTTCCTATCCCGCAGCCTGGGCACCAGATATGGGGTAAGGTCTCGGTTCGGAAATATTGGGCAATATCACTAAACATGTTGAATGACCTCCCGAATTCTGTCCATGACTTCCTGGGGAGTGATGAGTTCCCCATCCATGCGGTTCAGGCGCTCGACGGCCTTATACCCAAAAATTCGTTCGACTTCGCCGACTAATTGACCGCTGTTCATCTCGACGACTAAATACTTCCGGTCTGCATACGTCTCAAGCTGTTTGTGCGGAAAGGGCCATAGTGTGATCGGACGAAAGAG
>NZ_JYNH01000279.1 GCF_000960765.1 Desulfosporosinus sp. I2
AGTGATGGAGCCCTGGTACAACGTCATAACAACCGCACCCACGACCACGACGATTAGGACGACAATCAGCCAGCCCGTCATCTGATCGCCGGACCTGCTCCGCAGCAGCCCTTTTGTCCTTAAAAGGGCACTTGTGATCCTTTTTTTCATGGGATTTGACCTCCTTTCCGAAAAATATAGTTATATTTGAAAAGGGTTGCCCCGTTTTCACTTTAGTTGCCTGCGAAAAGGCCAGAAGCGAGAAGTACAAGGCGCACAAGGCGGAAAGACCGGAGCATACTGTCTGTATTTGAGGACTTTCCGACCGCAGTGCAACGAAGTAATTCGCTGCTTATCGCCTTTTCGCACTAAAAAAGGCCCCCCATTGACTTAATCAAGTGAGAGCCGATGACGTATAAAAGACTGGCAAGGGTCACTGCCACAAGGGGTATGGACGCAAGCTTGATTTTGCCGGGCAGCCTGTTGAGGTTTTTCCGCAGGGCTTCCTTTGCCTTGAGGTCCATGTCCTTGGCAAGATACATCAGAGCTTCGCCCTGATGCTCTCCGCGGTAGAGGCCGGTGAGGGCGTTGACCAAAAAGGAGACCTCCGTGAGCCCGATGCGTTCATTAAAGTTCCGAAGGGCGGTCTCTATGTCTTTTGCCTTCATTTCCATAACCAGGACTGCGATATCGTAGTAAAAGACTTCGCTGGATACCTTCAGGTAATCCTCGAATATCTGGATCAGATCCACCTGCACAACCGCTTTTTCGTTGTTGTCCCTGATGTCGTCCAGCTTATAGAGGATGGAACGGACAAAGCTCGGAAGCTCCATTTCAATCAGTCTTTTTTTCTCCTTCAATTTGTCTTTCAGATCGGTCACAAAGTGGAAATACACCACCACCGCAAAGATAAGGATTACTGGGGCAATGTTTGTCGCTCCGACCGCCAGAAGCAGAAGCAAGAGCGGCAGGGTGAAAGCGGCACAGATAAGAGCCCGCGCGTGATATTCCTTCGGGGTCAGGGCAAGCCCGCCGCGCCGCAGCATGGACGCCATTTTTGCTTCCTTCTCCGGGTCAAGCCTGATCAGCCGGGATACCGGCTTGACCAGAGGCATGACAAAGAGGTTTAAAAGCCTTGCCCCTGTCTGTTCTTTTTCCGCCTGTACGTTCTTGATATTTTTCTTCATACTCGACCTGGGTATCTTGAGTATCTGCCGACAAATTAAAAATCCTGCCACAGTCAGCAGGACAAAGACGATTATTTTATATAGCAAATTTGAACCTCCCTGTAAAATTGG
>NZ_JYNH01000280.1 GCF_000960765.1 Desulfosporosinus sp. I2
CATTAAACCGGAACACGTGACCCATTTGCGCACCGGTGATTTAGTTACTAAAACCCATCCGGTGATTGCCTACCGAGGACAACTGGACCTCTTTCAATGTGAACTGGTTGAGGCTCAGGTCTTCTTCGAACAAAAAGGGGAGAAAGACCTTATCCAAAAACTCGAAGAAATCGCCGCTCTTTGCAGACAACTGATGGTCAGTGAAGTCAGGCAAGAGCCCTTTCAATGGAGCACTCTGATCGGTCTGACCCCAGAAGAACTCCGCGAACGATCTCATCATCCCAAAAAATACTTTGGGATTGATCATACTCCGCTGAGCTATGCGTATGGAGCTATTGTAGCCAAACTTCATCATCTTAGAGCAAAGTCACGAGAGGTCGAACTTTACGCCAATCGGGCCTTCACGGATGAAACCGGGGCCTGTAGCCGAACCGACCTGATCCAAGCCTTAAACCGCCTTTCCAGTGCCTTCTATATTCTTGCCTGTGAAGTACGGGGACGGATAAAGGACCAAACCGAGAACGCAGAGAAAGCGGTGAAGGCCGTGAAATTCGGGCAACCTGAGAAGCAAGTCACTATAGGAACCTCGAATCGACACATCCATCTCTCTGAGGACGATTTAAACGCCCTGTTCGGAGAAGGCTATGAGTTAACCCCTCAAAAAGCTCTCTCCCAACCCGCTCAGTTCGCCGCCCAAGAAACTGTCACCCTCGTAGGCCCAAAAGGACAATTTGAAAATGTACGAGTCTTGGGCCCCGTGAGAAAACGGACACAAGTCGAACTGAGCGTTACGGATTGTTTTAAATTGGGAATTAAGCCCGTTATCCGAGACTCGGGCCAACATGAAGGAACTGTAGGGCTTCAGATTGTAGGCCCAGTTGGTCATGTCGAGCTTGAAACCGGTGTAATGGTCGCTAGCAGGCACATCCACTTGCATACTAACGAAGCTAAAGCGTGGTCTTTAAAGGATGGAGACCGAGTTCGTGTGAAAGTAGAAAGCCAACGTCCGATGGTCTATGAAGATGTGCTAATCCGAGTCAGTGACCAATACCAAAAAGAAATGCACTTGGACTTAGATGAAGCCAATGCGGCGTTTATTGACCCACAGAGCTATGGAGTGCTCATGGAGGAATAACTCATGAATGAAGACCTCATTAACCAAATCGTGCGCCGAATCCTCTCCGATCCAGCCTTGCAAACCCTCCTAGAGGGAAGCCGAGCCGGAAACGGAGAACTGAAGGCGGTAAAATCAAGCGGGCTGATCCT
>NZ_JYNH01000281.1 GCF_000960765.1 Desulfosporosinus sp. I2
TATACACTGAAATTTTTAATTGCCAATTCTAGCCTTTTTCGGTTTGTTCCGATGTCTTTTTTCATTAAAAATGCTATATTAATGTTTGATAGTTTTATCAAATTCGACTTTATGTAAATATCTTGACTTTGCAAGATCCCCCGGTACAGGAAACTTAACGTCAGGACATAAATCAATTCCGGCCTTGCGGTAGGCTTCTGACCAAAGTGTTGAGCAAAGGCTACTATCCTTGTTGTCGTAGGGCCATACCCAGTTAAACAAGTAGCGTGAGGCTTCCCAGATTATCAAGTAGTAGTCGTATGAGGACCCGATCTTCCCCGTCACAAAGCTAATAATCTTTCTTCGGTCATCGTTGGATAATCGTTCACAAGTGAACACGTCAGCACGTCCAGTATAATCCTGTATTTTTTTTAACCTTACTGTTGACAAAGGAAGAATTTCTACTACTTGATTGGGGTTAACCACACCTACAACATGGCTATAAGGGCTTCTTGTCACTAACTTAATTATTTTATCCACCAAAGTATTACCACTTATTAAAAGGATGTCTCCGGGTTGAATTTCAGAAGCTGGAGCCGACACAATTATAGACTGTTCGGGCCTTCTAGCTGACATCCCGTCATTTGAGTTGGCTAAAAAGTTATTAGTTGCCAACCACAATATTATAAAAAAATTTATCAAAAATAGCATCATTTTAACAGTTCCTTGCATCCCTATAACCTCCTACCAGTTCAAGCCATAATATACCCTGTTTTGCTTTTTTCATGTGGAACAAAAGCCACTTACAAGAACGGTATCTTGGAAGTCAGGATTCCCAAAGAAAAAACCGATACAAAAAAAGAATAAACGTTGATTTTCATTAATATTATAATTTAACGTCGCTGCGAAGAGGCTTGGGAGATCTCTTCGCTTTTCTTTTTCCCTTTTTAAACCGAACCGTTGGTTGGTGGACAAACTTCGGTGCCTTCCCTATTAACAGTCATAAACTCATTACATACACATACACTCTATTAGTAGGGGTTTCTCAAATAAGGTAAGGAGCCACTACAGAGCACCCGGCACATAAGCTTACATAGGACTTATCTCGGGTGCTCGTCCATTTTAGCATTAATTCCGGACTCATTGGATCATCTCCCTGGCCCGTTGCCCTTTGCGGTATTTCTATTTCGCATGATCGCCATTAGTACCGGTTATTGGATAGGCTGGCGGAACAGCCTCCAATTGCCTTGAACTTTAGTCCCAGGAAGCTTTCCGGGGCACTATTTATT
>NZ_JYNH01000282.1 GCF_000960765.1 Desulfosporosinus sp. I2
CACAGCCTTTTGGGTAAGTTCATCAATCTCCTGACAGATAGAACTTTCTTCTGAAAAATAAGAAATTTGTTCCAACCCTAAAAGAATCGTTTGTTCAAAGTTTCTGTAACGCTGAAGCTTTTCTGCTTTCTGAGAAGCATCGGATTTGGCTGCTTCCAATAAGCCCTCTACCGAATGAAAGACTCTATGACAGTACCCCATAGTTTCGGGTGTCCTCTTCTAACCGCCGTCTCCAATTCTTTATTATCCAGCCCGGGAAATGTGCCCTTGGCAGAGTTAACAGGCCCCCTAAGCCTCAGGTATCTTTGTTTGTGACCTATCCACTGACGACTCCCCTCTGAATCTTGAGCTCTGTTCGAGTCAGATAATTGATCGGTTGTCCATAAATAATCTTCCGTAAATTGAGAGGATGCCTGCTCCCAGTGGGTTATCAGTTCTGCCATATGATTGTTGTGGAGTACTTTAAGTCTTCTTAACTCGGCTAGTGATCCAAGCAGCCGTTTGTGATTCTCTAATTGTTCTTGAAGGCTCGGTAATTCCAGACGAGTTTTCAAGTTTGCCGCTTCTTGGGCGCGTTTTATCCACACTTTACTGCTTTGTAGATAAACGGATTGGAGAGCATCGGTTAAGTCGCTGGTATAATTCATGACATATTCTCGGGAAGCCCTAGTCCCAGGCCGATTGTTTGAAGCAATAGTTCAGGTTCGAACAACACGTTCATTTGAGATGAACTGCTCGCGCTCTTGTAAAGTAATGGTGGTAGAGGGCTTGTGTTTTGGCGATACCCCGATAGTTAATGATTTACCCGGTCTAAGATATACTGAATTCATACTGGAAGACAGTGGACTTACTGGCAGGAGGTTATCCTCACTCAATAACACGTTGAGTAACCTGGATTTGCCTGAAGAAACATAGCCATAGCACGCTACAACAACTTCTTGGCGTTCAAGTTTTAAGCGAAGGGTATGGAGAATTTGGGCATTCAGCTTGTCTCCACACCTTTCAAAGGTTTCATGGAGATTTCCCAGCTGTGAATCCAAGTCAACTTGACGAAGTTCTGCAGTAGTCATAATCTCCTCCATCTCATTCTGCCCAATTATCATTCAGTCACATTGCTTTTTGTTTCAGCCCATACTCATGCTTTGTGTTATTCGCTGATAGGCTATCATTAGCCTGTCCTTATATTTCGCAATAAAGCAACAATTTTCCTTCTTATCGTACCCGACAGCACTACCTAATTT
>NZ_JYNH01000283.1 GCF_000960765.1 Desulfosporosinus sp. I2
ATGAGAGCCCCGAATACTATTCCTCCGGCTACATCCAACAAAGTATGTTGTTTGATAAACAACGTGGATAGGATAATTATCACTGCTAAACCCCGTACCGAAGCTGTTAAAATTGGTGCCTGGATATTCAATCTTGAGCAGGCTCGGAAAAGAACAAAACTAATTAATACATGGATACTGGGAAACGAATTATACGGTTTATCCGCATGGTAAATATACAATACAATCCCGGTAAACAAGTCGTGAGCGTCAAGCGGCGGCCTGGGCGTAGTGGTCTGGGCAAGTATAAAAAAGCTATAACTTAATACTAACCCCATTAGACAAGAGATTAGTGTCGTAACATAAAGATGCGGTTGCCGTTTCATCAGCCATAATAATGTGATCATTACAAAAGGGTACCAAACTATGTAAGGAAGGGCAAAATACTTAACGAATGGGATCATCTGATCAAAAACGGTAGCGAGATTATAGACCCGCCCGCTGGTGTGATTTAAGAGAAAATAGATAGAATTAAACGCCGGCAAAACTAATAATGAGAAACCCCAATACTTCGAAAACAGCTTTTCCAAGATACCTACCCCGTTCTTCGATAATACCACATACTCAAGGGGGGGATTATAGCATTATCCCAAAATCTCCTTTTTCCCAATATTGATTTATACTGCTATACGAAAATTGCATTTAGACGATGAAGGCCCCCATCTCCGATGAGAGCCTAGTGTAAGAGGAACGCGTATCGAGGGATATCATACCCTAGATACGAATTATTATGCTATTATTTAGACGAATGCTTCTCTTCAGCCATTTCCGTAATAGAATACATCAATAGCCGGAAACCCGACTGTAGCCATTTTAATAATACCGACTAACTGGTTTCGGTGTTTTTGACCATATGGCCAATGGGCTGGAACATTCAACGATGTTCAATCAAGACCCATTTCTCTTATTGAACATATTGCCGTATAAGACGGTTGCTGGTAAGTGGCAAGAAGTAATCGAATGGCCTTTCACGCGCTCTTATTTACCGAGTTCTTTCCAATGTCCATAGGCTTCACTTAATTCAGTTAAACCAATAGATTTATCTTTCGCTTGTATAGCACCCCTAAGCCTGGCAATATTGCTCGAGAAAGCATTAATTTCATCACGTTCTGAACTGAATTGTACTCTGTTAACGACCTTATCCCAAACTCTATTTAAATTATCGGTATCTAGCTTAG
>NZ_JYNH01000284.1 GCF_000960765.1 Desulfosporosinus sp. I2
AAACGGATTCATCTGGTTGATCCGGAGTCTCATTTTCTATTGTGTCGAGTTTATCCTTAGCCTCTAAAAAATGAAGCTTAGAATTTCGTATGGCCCAGTTATGATACCACGTGGTGTTCTCAATTCCACCCTTACCGTTGCACTTAGGGCATTGTTCCTCTAGCGCATTAACGTCAATCATTACTTAACCTCCGTTCAGCTAATTCTATTGATGTATTCTATTACGGAAATGGCTGAAGAGAAGCATTCGTCTAAATAATAGCATAATAATCCGTATCTAGGGCATGATATCTTTTCAAGATGTCGCCCGGATGGCGGATATTTATTATGTGCGGCAAAAAGAACCATTAGGCTTGGGACATGCAGTATGATGTATTGGTAAAGTTTCTTGATAATCAGGCTGAGCAAACATCGTGGATATGGGACGAGAACTTATGTTAATTTGTTCGACGATCTGAGGTTGAATAAGCGTCTTTTGAAGTTGTTTAGAATACTTCGGTTGTGGTTACCCTGTAGCAAATAAGCGTAAGCATAAAATAATCCACCCCTGCGTATGTGGTATTATCGAAGAACGAGGTAGGTATTTTGGAAAAGCAGTTTTCGAAGTATTGGGGTTTCTCATTATTAGTTTTGCCGGCGTTTAATTCTATCTATTTTCTCTTAAATCACACCAGCGGGCGGGTCTATAATCTCGCTACCGTTTTTGATCAGATGATCCCATTCGTTAAGTATTTTGCCCTTCCTTACATAGTTTGGTACCCTTTTGTAATGATCACATTATTATGGCTGATGAAACGGCAACCGCGTCTTTATGTTACGACACTAATCTCTTGTCTAATGGGGTTAGTATTAAGTTATAGCTTTTTTATACTTGCCCAGACCACTACGCCCAGGCCGCCGCTTGACGCTCACGACTTGTTTACCGGGATTGTATTGTATATTTACCATGCGGATAAACCGTATAATTCGTTTCCCAGTATCCATGTATTAATTAGTTTTATTCTTTTCCGAGCCTGCTCAAGATTGAATATCCAGGCACCTATTTTTACAGCTTCGGTACGGGGTTTAGCAGTGATGATTATCCTATCCACGTTGTTTATCAAACAACATACCTTGTTGGATGTCGCCGGAGGAATAGTATTCGGGGCACTCTT
>NZ_JYNH01000285.1 GCF_000960765.1 Desulfosporosinus sp. I2
ATCATGCTCACCGTCTTATTTTTAGTTTGTAATTAATTTTGCTGTCGAGGTGGTAAAACTTTTGCCTGCATCATTACCTAATAGTGACTCGATAGCGTTACTCAGAGAGCAATAGCAATCAAGAGATTGGCTGTATATCTTTTTCCAGATCCTTTATTGAGATATAAATCATTTTTTTAAAAAGCCAATCAATTTGTTCAGTCTTCATACCGCTTATATCTTGTTTAAAAATATTGATTAGTAATTTCTTTTTTTCATCAAAAGTGAATGAATCAAAAATTGGAATATAGCTAGTCCCTGATAGATTCAAAGTTATTTCTTTGTGTGCTTTTACAAATTTTTTAATTTTTAATGTACAATATTCTTTTTTAAAACCTGCATTAATAAAATATTTTTTTACCAACCAATCCAATTCAAATAACAATTTTGTATCATTTATCTGTGAAAAGAAAAAAAGCCATCCATATTTTCTTCCTTCATTTATACAGCCTGTAACTTTTAAATTGACTTTCCATAAAAGGATTTCAAGGTTTCTGTTTTTTGAATACTTAAATTGTGTAAACAATTGTGATAACGAATCTTTGAATTTATTAACGGAACTTTCTCTTACTGTAAAACCCTCTGCGTTTTTAGTATATCCCAAAAACGTAAACCCTTCTGCAATCTCTCCATGTATTGTTTTTTCCACTTCGCTACTAACTTTTAACTTTAAATAATGATCAAGTTCGTACACAATATTATCCATAATTTTAGAATAATCTACTTTTTTACATAAAATTAGAATATCATCCACATATCTTACATATCCACATGTAAGTAACTCTGCAAACTTATTATCCAAGTTGCTTAAAAATATATTAGCAAGAATATTGGAAATAGATAGCCCTTGGGGAACTCCTTTTTCATTAGGCTCATATCCATTTGAACTAGGAATAGATATTGTTGGTGTTCTAATAGCTTTGACGATTAGACTTATTACTTCCTTCTTTCTTAATTTTTGTGTGTAGTTGACGATTTAGGATAGTATGATCAATTGACGGAAAGAAGTTTTCAATATCAAGTTTAATAAAGTAATCGTATTCATACAATTTTAT
>NZ_JYNH01000286.1 GCF_000960765.1 Desulfosporosinus sp. I2
GTTGCTTGATCCATTTGAAGAAAAGCTCGATTTGCCACCTGTAACGATAAATATCACCAATCTCTTCCGCCGTCATGTCAAAATCGTTGGTTAAAATCATGATGGCTTTGCCCTCGGTATCCTTCGTGATCACAAGCCGTAAGTCGTGTTCCATTCGTTTTTTCCCTTTACCCAGACGTACGATGAGGTCTTCTTCTATGACGCTCTCTTCGTCAACCTCAAGTTCTCTCAGGACTTCGACACAGGCGTTATTTTTTAATCGAGTGACGAAACGAATGCCATCTCTGCAATAACGATCAAACTGCTTATACTCTAAATATCCTCGATCAAAAACGTTTAAGGCATCCTCATCCTCAACAATCAGGAACTCCAGTTGGCTTTTGTCAGATTTACGAGCGACTGTAATCGTGGCTTCATCCGGTATAGGATCGCCATCAAATCGAATCCGTTGGTGGAGCTTCACGCCACCTTTCGTCTCTCTAAAATCTGCCCATAAATATTGAGAAAGACAAAGACTGATGGTTGAAGCATCGATCAAGTAGAGGCGACCTAAGGATTGACGTAGAGCCTTGAAACCCTGTTCTACTCCTAACGTTTGCACAATGCTTTTATGGATAAGGTCTGCAACATCGGTTGACATTTCTCTGAATCGTCGAGAAATCTGAGAAGTACTAATGGAGTCCAAGTGGATGGCTTTGGAAAACGCATCTTTGTTTAAACTGTTGCTGATCTCATCCAGACTTGTATATTCCTGCATTTCGGCGTTGATCACCAGCTGGACGAGTTGAACGGTTTTTAACTTCTTAACATACTTATCAACGGACTCAACTTTCCGACTAATTTTTCGCCAAAGATCCTGAGATAAAATTGGCCCCAACAATTGAAAAAGTGTGGATTTCGTGGTATTCTTGTCCTGCATTTTGTTTATCCTTATACTTAGATTTGGACAAGAACTACTCCATCTCTAATTATAAGGCTTTTTTATACCAAAATACAGGAATTTTGGTATATTATCTTCCAGTTTTGCCTTCTTATTCGATATATCGCAGCAAGGTCTTTCTTGACAATCTAACAATAATTTTAT
>NZ_JYNH01000287.1 GCF_000960765.1 Desulfosporosinus sp. I2
ACTGAGCAGCAAGATGGTAACCGCCATCGCAGCAGGACAATATAGCGCGTACTTCCTCGCATCAGACAGCACAGTCTGGGCGGTGGGACTTAACAGCTCCGGCCAACTTGGTGACGGTACCATAATAAAAAAGAGTCTGCCAGTTCAAGTACAGGGCCTGAGCAGTAAGACGATAATCGCCGTCGCTGCGGGATCAAATTCCGCCTACTTCCAGGCATCAGACGGAACGGTCTGGTCGGTGGGTTCTAGCGACTCTGGTCAGCTAGGGGATGGTAGTGTAACCGATCAAACAACACCCGTCCAGAGCCTTATAGCCCTAATTCCTCCGATTGTTACCATAAGCTCCCCATTCCCAGGGTTAACCAATAACAATACTCCGCTTTTAACTTATACCGTTGGCACAGAGGCTACAGTAGTGGTGAAAGTAGACGGTGCGGTGGTTAACAAGATTTCGGGAAATAATCTTGATCCACTACCCGACGGATCCCACACCGTACAGGTCCAAGCGACAGGTTCTGGAGAAATATGGTCTTCGGTTACCTTTACGGTACGAATGTCTAATAATCCTTATCCTAGTGTCGCTGGTGGCTTAAGTCATACCGTTGCTCTGAAGAGTGATGGCACAGTATGGTCCTGGGGTTTAAACACCGACGGTCAACTGGGCGACGGCACCATAATAACCAGGTACACCCCAGTTCAGGTGCAGGGACTGAGCAATAAAACGATAACTTCCGTCGCGGCAGGGAATAATTCTTCTTACTTTCTTGCTTCAGACGGAACAGTGTGGTCGGTGGGCTTAAACACCAACGGCCAACTGGGCGACGGTACATTAATAAGCAAGAGTGTGCCGGTTCAGGTACAGGGGCTGAGCAGCAAGACGGTAACCGCCATCGCAGCAGGACAATATAGCGCCTACTTCCTCGCATCAGACGGCACGGTCTGGTCGGTGGGCTTAAACAACTCCGGCCAACTGGGCGACGGTACATTAACAAACAAGAGTCAGCCGGTTTTGGTACAGGGACTGAGCAGCAAGACGGTAACCGGCATCGCAGCAGGGAC
>NZ_JYNH01000288.1 GCF_000960765.1 Desulfosporosinus sp. I2
CATCCATGCTGATTTTACTCTTGTTATTGATAACAAAATCAATATATTCATGGCTTGTAAATTGGCTGCCCTGATCCGAATTTAATATCTCTGGTGTGGCAACAGCATAGGCCATCTTTAATGCCTGGATAACCATTCGTGTGGATAGAGTGTCATCCAGCTCCCAGCCAACGATGCACTTGCTGTGCCAATCAATGATAGCAGTTAAGTAAATAAAACCACGTCTTAACTTGATGTAGGTAATGTCGATTGACCAGGCCTGATTGGCTCGGGTGATGACGGAATTTCGTAGTAGATATGGGTAGATTTTATGCCCCTTTGCAGGTTTCGATAGGTTGGGTTTCGGGTAGATCGCCACAATGCTCATCTCTTGCATATATTTCCTTGTTTTGAGCCTTCCAATTTTAATACCTTGCTTTTGTAATGTTTTAGATATTTGCCTTGAGCCCCAAGATGGACTATCTGTATGGATTGCATCAATTTTATGCTTGACCATTATTTCAAAGTCAGAAGGCTCTTTTGGTGAGTAATACACGCTTGTTCGGTTAACATCCAAAAGCTCTGCAACAGTGGACAATGGTAGCGGTTTCTTGCTATCTTCAAGGGTCTTATGATCTTCGAGTTCAGCCTTTTGGGCGTGGAGTAAACCGACTCTCCCAGTCAGGTCCAAGAATTTCTTCAGATTTTTTTTTGAGCCAATCGACTTGTGTAGTCAATTGACCGACCTTTTTATATAAGCTATCGTTCTCCCGCTCCTGATCCTTAACTTTCTCCTGCAACACCTTGTCCTTTTTGTTATCAAATACATTGGCTGCATTAGCCAAAAATTCATTTTTCCAGTTTCGCAGCTGGTTTGGTGCGATTTCATGGGTACTGGCGATTTGGTTAAGTTCCTTTTCGCCTCGTAATACCTCCAAAACTCTCTCCGCCTTAAATTCTGCGCTAAATACTCTTTTCTTCATCAATAATAAACCTGCTTTCTTTTGTGGTTTTATTATATCAGGTTCATTATCTTTTCAAAAAATCTTGTCGAGTTTTCTTAGACCATTAT
>NZ_JYNH01000289.1 GCF_000960765.1 Desulfosporosinus sp. I2
TTTCGGTCAAATTTTGGTCGTTATATAAAAGAGAGGGATACTATCAGATATCGTGGTACGGGTTAGTTGGTTATACCTAATAAACAATCATTAGTTTAAAAAGCCCTACAAGTTATTATGGTTACCTTACAAGGTTTAAACCTAGTCTTTGGGCAAATGCTAAAGCTTCCTTGTATTCTTGTTTGGACAGTCTTTGGGATATCTCGAAATATCTGGATGCTTGATGGGCCGGGTAATACTGGTCCATTAAGTTTACTACGCAATCGGGCGACAATTCTTGCTTGATGTATTTTAAGACTTCTTTGCTATCTTCAAGTCCCCCTGGCATCATTAAATGCCTAATAATCAGTCCTCGGTAAGCAATCCCATCTTTGTTCACCTTCAATCCGCCTACCTGATGGTCCATTTCCTTTAAAGCTAACTTCACCTTTTCAGGATAATCCTTCACCTTGGAATAGCGGCTTCCCCTTTCAGCGAGATGATACTTAAAGTCGGGCATGTAGATGTCAACCACACCATCTAGCAAAGCCAAAGTTTCAAGATTTTCATAGCCGCCGCAATTATAGACCAGCGGGAGGCTTAATCCTTTTTGAGCCGCCATAAAAACAGCGTCCAGGATGTTCGGCACAAAATGGGTTGGTGTCACAAGATTGATATTATGACAGTGGTAATGATTCTGGAGCAGGAGCATAATTTCCGCTAACGTCTCGTTCGTAATTATTTGCCCTTCGCCGCCGAAACTAAGCTCGCAGTTCTGGCAAAAAACACAACGCATGTTGCAATAACCAAAAAAGATCGTGCCTGATCCATTGTGTCCAACTAAAGGCGGTTCCTCCCCATAGTGCGGACCATAGCTGGCGATCACAGCCTTGTCGGGAGCCTGGCAAAAACCAAGCTTTTCTAGCCTGTTGACTCCGCATTGGTGAGGACAAAGATTACACTTTAACAGATGTTCTTTGGCCCTGAGCACTCTTTGTTCCAGTTGATGGTTTTTTAAGAA
>NZ_JYNH01000290.1 GCF_000960765.1 Desulfosporosinus sp. I2
CCACAAAGACCTTTCCGCCGGTCACCTTTGGTACGAAGGCCATGTTTATCAGGCGTTGTAAAGGACTAATCACGAAGCAAGAATGGCAAGATTTCCGAAATGATCGCTTTTATAGTCGTGGAGATAAGTCTAAAGGCGGCAATCCCAATCTAAGGGTTGTTTTCAAAGAAGGCATTAGCTATTTAGAAATCTCAACCTTAGAAAAGACAGCAACGAACCGAGCGGTTAAGGTTTTAATGCCAATTTATCTACCACAAAAGCTGTCGAAAAAAACAGGCAAAGTCAACGGACTTAACTATCGACAACTGTTCATAGACTCGCTAGAGCGTGGAGAAGCTTATCAGGTTGAGTTGCTCAAACGAGACGGTAAGTATTACGCTCACATCACCTTTGAAGAGCTTGAAGCCAAGGTGATTTACACAGCTCATCTCAGTATGATCGGCATAGATACAAATCCTGACGGTTTTGGACTCACCAAAGTGAGCAGACAAGGTAATTATCAAGGTCACGCCTATCTAAAACAGTCTGAATTGACGGACTGTCGTAGTGATCGAAGACTTAACTTATGCGGCGAACTAGTGAGGGACGCGGTTAATAAAGCTGAAAAACATCAATGCGGGATGGCTGCCGAAGACTTAAAGTTTAAAGATGACCGCGATGTTACGACGAAGTTAGCAAGAGCATCAAGCCAGTTTGTCTACGCCATACTCCTTCGGATGCTAGAGAGACGTTGCTCACGCCGAGGAGTTGAGCTTTCTAAGGTAAAACCGCAATACACGAGCAAAATTGGCTTGTATAAATATTGTCATCAGTATGGATTAGATGTTCATAATGGAGCCGCGTTAGTCATTGCAAGACGAGGCTACGGCTATAGCGAGGCTGTACCCAAGTTATTTTTAGACAAACTAATTCCAAAGAAAAAGCTCAAGGCTTTTAAAGAGAAGCACGAATGGGGTCAATGGAGGGAAGTAACCAAACGGGT
>NZ_JYNH01000291.1 GCF_000960765.1 Desulfosporosinus sp. I2
AGGATCAGTCCACTTGATTTTACCGCCTTCAGTTCTCCGTTTCCGGCTTGGCTTGCCTCCAGGAGGGTTTGCAGGGCTGGATCGGAGAGGATTCGGCGCACGATTTGGTTAATGAGGTCTTCATTCATGAGTTATTCCTCCATGAGCACTCCATAGCTCTGTGGGTCAATAAACGCCGCATTGGCTTCATCTAAGTCCAAATGCATTTCTTTTTGGTATTGGTCACTGACTCGGATTAGCACATCTTCATAGACCATCGGACGTTGGCTTTCTACTTTCACGCGAACTCGGTCTCCATCCTTTAAAGACCACGCTTGCGCATCGTTAGTATGCAAGTGGATGTGCCTGCTAGCGACCATTACACCCGTCTCAAGCTCGACATGACCAACTGGGCCTACAATCTGAAGACCTACAGTTCCTTCATGTTGGCCCGAGTCTCGGATAACGGGCTTAATTCCCAATTTGAAACAATCCGTAACGCTCAGTTCGACTTGTGTCCGTTTTCTCACGGGGCCTAGCATGCGGACCATCTCCAGACTTCCTTTGGGTCCAACTAAAGTAACGGTTTCTTGAGCTGCAAACTGCCCGAGTTGGGATAGTTCTTTTTGGACGGTTAAAGCATAGTTTTGGCCAAAAAGCGTTTCTAAATCGGTCTGGGAAAGGTGGATATGACGATTCGATACTCCTAATGGAACTCGTTTTTCTTCGTGTTCTTGTGTTTTTCGTCCCCGCACTTCACAGGCGAGAATATAGAAGGCACTGGAAAGGCGGTTTAAGGCTTGGATTAGGTCGGTTCGGCTACAGGCCCCGGTTTCATCCGTGAAGGCCCGATTGGCGTAAAGTTCGACCTCTCGTGACTTTGCTCTAAGATGATGAAGTTTGGCTACAATAGCTCCATACGCATAGCTCAGCGGAGTATGATCAATCCCAAAGTATTTTTTTGGGATGATGAGATCGTTCGCGGAGTTCTTCT
>NZ_JYNH01000292.1 GCF_000960765.1 Desulfosporosinus sp. I2
AGGAATGCAGACGCGCAAAGGCCGAAGAAAATGGAAGTTCCGATGGCAATTATGCTTCCCGGTAATAAAAAGGCCACAAAGACGGTAATCACAAAACCCACGATCAAACCCATTCGAGCTAACCAAATAGTTTTGCCGGAGTCGTCTTTACTGGTTTTGCCAAGCAAATCATAACTGATCGAGGTTGATATAAAGTGAAACTGGCCGCTCAAGGTCGACATGGCTGCAGCCAGAAGCCCTAGCAAGAAAAAGTAATAGATCCAGGAAGGAAAAGCCTGAGTCAGAAACAAGGGAATGACTTTATCTGTGTTAGGAGGAGCTCCTCCGACCGCAGAAGCCATCATAGAAACCTTTTTAGTGGTTTCATAGAAGTAAACATTCGAAAGTGCACCGACTGTAAAAGCGACGCCGGTCATAAAAAGGATAAATACTCCGCCAAAAGCTAAGGCTCTATTTAATTCTTTGCCAGATTTAACCGTCATATAACGAACGATGAGTTGAGGTTGGGCTAAAACACCAATGCCAACTCCAAGAACTAAGGTTGAAATGACAAACCACCAGTTTTGAGATAGAAATGTAGGCATTGAAGCAAAACCCACCATGCCTTGTTTTGCCAGCGCTGCAGGCACTAAACTATTCATGGCGTTTAACTTAGCGTGGGCGACAGAGACTCCGCCTAACATCTTATACGTTAAAATAATGAGCAGGAGCATCATAACGAACATCAACGTACCCTGGAAGGCGTCTGTATAAACAACTCCTCTGAGACCACCAAAAAAGACGTATGCTAGTACTATGAGAGAGAGAATCAAGAGCGCAGTTGTATAGTTCATCTTTAAGGTTTCTTCTAAGAATCTTGCACCACCGATCATCACTGAGGCGGCATAGATGGGTAAGACGATACTCATGAGCGCTGCTGACCAACGCCGAATAAAAGAGGATTCATAATGGGAGCCTAAGA
>NZ_JYNH01000293.1 GCF_000960765.1 Desulfosporosinus sp. I2
TAGGCCAAAAGCTAACCCTATGGTCAACGCTAATTCCCAAAATCCAAGTTCTGTTTCACCACTCTCTTCTCCGCCCTCTTCCCCTCCCATTGAACGGCTAGCTGAAAAGGTTAAGGCCCGCGTTCCTACAATCAGAGAATCCACTAGTGCTACAAACCCTCGAAGCAATGGTAATTTAAAAATAGGTTTTCTCGCCCATGCATTAATCTCCAGGCGCGTAAGCTCAATCTCGCCATTTGGTAACCTGACCGCAATAGCACTCTCACTAGGTCCACGCATCATTACCCCTTCTATAACGGCTTGACCGCCATATTGGATTGGCCTACCCATCTCTCGTCCTCCTCATCTCTGAATAGACTCTCGGCATTCGCTGAGGCTGTTGGGACAAAGGTTTCCTGACCCAACCTTGTAGATTCAACCCTTGGTACACCAAGGACTTGTTGACTAACTTGAACGTAATTTTTATAGTTGGCTTTTATATCATCGACTTTTTTTCTCCTCAGAGTTAATCTTCAATTGGTTCGCTTGTTCGAGGGCATCATTTATCTTCTGATCAATTGCTTCCATCTTGTTCCTATTCTTAGAGTCTTGAGTCACAATATAGCTCAACTCGGACATCCAGCGTTCCGCCAGACAATGATGATTCAACTGCATAAGTCCCCTACCTTTGTTCCTAAAAGGATTTACCCTCTCCTTTCAATGTTGTTAAGCAAAGTATAGAGTTTTCATTTTACGCCCACATCACAGATTTTTAACATTTCTGTAAAATAGTCCGCTAATTTGATATTTCATGGTTATCGGCAAGCCATATGACCATGATTTTAGATCACAAAGCTAGAATTTTCCTCTATCCCGTCATCTATATCCAGAAGTATGATCAACAATTTTTTACGATTCTTGATTATTGTTCTTTTTTCCTACCGTCTTAAGTAGAAAAAGTAGGACAGGC
>NZ_JYNH01000294.1 GCF_000960765.1 Desulfosporosinus sp. I2
GGGTAAGTCGCGGTTCCGATGAGTACCGGCAAAGGGGCTATCTTTTGAGTGTTGACGATTAAGACTCCCTCTTTTTTCAAGAAGTGAGACCATCGATAAGCTTCCAATTGTTCAAAGGCGACCATAAAATCTGCTTCTCCGGGTTCGATAACCGGAGAGTAAACGTCTTTTCCTATACGAACTTGAGTGACTACGGATCCACCCCGTTGGGCCATTCCATGGATCTCAGACATTTTCACTTCGTACCCTTGAGCCAGAGCGACATGGGTCAGGATTTTGGAGGCTAAGATTGTCCCTTGTCCGCCTACGCCTACGAGTAAAATATTCGTTATCTTAGACATTAAGCATCACCAGCCTTTCTCAAGGCATTAAATTTACAGACGTTCATACAGAGGCCACACCCTGTGCACAGAGCTTGGTCAACTTGGGCCGTTTTGTGTTCTTCATCAAAGGAGAGTGCTGGACAACCAAGTTTTAGGCATAGTTTACAGCCTGTGCACTCTTGGACTTGGAGAGGTTTTTCAGTATTTTTGATAATAAGAGCACAAGGTCGTCTCGTAATAATGACCGAGGGTTCAGGCGCTGCTAGTTCGGTCTTGATGACTTCTTTAACGTTTACTAGGTCAAAGGGATCAACTTCCGTAATTCGTTTGACTCCCAAGGCCTTGCACAAAGCCACAAAGTCGACTTGTGGAGCAGGTTGACCCATCAGAGTTTTGCCGGTCGATGGATTATCTTGATGGCCCGTCATGGCTGTAATAGAATTATCCAGAATAATCGTCGTCGTGTGTCCCCCGTTATAAACCACATCCATGAGACCGGTAATGCCTGAATGTAGGAAGGTGGAATCTCCGATGACAGCCACCATCGATTCCGCCATTTCCGGATGAGCTTTCTCCATTCCTAAAGCTCCGGATATCGAGGCACCCATGCAGATGCAAGTATCCA
>NZ_JYNH01000295.1 GCF_000960765.1 Desulfosporosinus sp. I2
TATGCTGTAAGGTAAGCTTTGACCAAAGAAGCCAACATGCAATCGAATATCGTGCATCGAATTTCGAATCTCGAATTGGAGCTAGCCGTCGAAGGTGGGGCCGATAATTGGGGTGAAGTCGTAACAAGGTAGCCGTATCGGAAGGTGCGGCTGGATCACCTCCTTTCTAAGGAGAACCAAATCGAGGTTCGAAGTTCGATGCCCGAGGCACGAAGGAAACGAGTGCTAAGACATCGAAGAATCTCTGGTTTTATCCTAAGGGTCGATTCTTTCGACGGACGAAAGTTCGAAGAAAGATCAAAAGAGTCGCAAGACTCAAGCCGAGGGATCGGCAACTCATTGGAATAGCTGTTGTTTAGTTTTGAGAGACCAGGTAATCGAGGCGCGAGGTTCGATGCTCGAGGCGAATGAGAATTCGCTTCGCGAATGGAGAACTGAGAAGCACGGTTTAAATGGGAACTCAGCAAAAGATAATCGAGTTCGAAACAAAGCAAGATGAAGATTTACTTTAGCCGCAAGGCGAATTAGATTCGAGCATCGAGCCTCGAACTTCGTGCATCGAAATGGGCCTGTAGCTCAGTTGGTTAGAGCGCACGACTGATAATCGTGAGGTCGATGGTTCGAATCCATCTAGGCCCACCAATAAAGAAGTTAGAGTGCAGAGGCCGGAGGTCAGAAATGACAAGCAAACCGGCAATGGAACTGAATCTAGCATCTAATATCGGACATTTAAAATGGGGGTTTAGCTCAGCTGGGAGAGCACCTGCCTTGCAAGCAGGGGGTCAGCGGTTCGATCCCGCTAACCTCCACCATTATCGAGGTTCGAGGCACGAAGATCGAGGTTCGAAAGAACTTAGACTCTAGTGCAAAGGATTTCGCGCATGTTCTTTGAAAACTGCATAGAGAAATAATCTAGTAAAGTCGAAAGAATTCACTTCGAAACG
>NZ_JYNH01000296.1 GCF_000960765.1 Desulfosporosinus sp. I2
ATAATCGAGGCTCGATATTTGAAAGTCAAGCTGCGAATTTAGTTTCGCTTCGTGAATGAAGAATAGGAAGTTCGGATTGAATGGGAACTCGAAATGGGCCTGTAGCTCAGTTGGTTAGAGCGCACGACTGATAATCGTGAGGTCGATGGTTCGAATCCATCTAGGCCCACCACTATGACGCTGGAAAGCAGAGACCGGAGGTCAGAAATGACTTGCAACCCGGTAATGGATCTGAATCTGGCATCTATATCGGACATTTTAAAATGGGGGTTTAGCTCAGCTGGGAGAGCACCTGCCTTGCAAGCAGGGGGTCAGCGGTTCGATCCCGCTAACCTCCACCAATTAAATGTGATGTTCTTTGAAAACTGCATAGAGAAATAAATCTAGTAAAAGTCGAAAGAATTCACTTCAATAGGTTTGTAATGAACGTATTGAATAAACCTAGAAGTAGCAAGAATTAGGTCAAGCTACTAAGGGCGTACGGTGGATGCCTAGGCGCTAAGAGTCGATGAAGGGCGCGGTTAACAGCGAAATGCCACGGGGAGTCGTAAGCAGGCTTTGATCCGTGGATACCCGAATGGGGCAACCCAACCGGAGTCATATCTGGTTATCGTTAACTGAATACATAGGTTAACGAAGGCAACCCGGGGAACTGAAACATCTAAGTACCCGGAGGAAGAGAAAGAATAATCGATTCCCTGAGTAGCGGCGAGCGAAACGGGAAGAGCCCAAACCATACTCGAGATTCGAGGTTCGAAATTCGAGGTACGAGATCAGGTCATTCTAAAGGGTCATAAAGACCTGTAAGAATAGCTTGAATCGAATATCGAACATCGTATTTCGAATCTCGAGTATGGGGTTGTAGGACCCTCTATTAAGAATGATTTCCT
>NZ_JYNH01000297.1 GCF_000960765.1 Desulfosporosinus sp. I2
CTCCTGTTGCTCCTGTTGCTCCTGTCGCTCCTGTCGCTCCTGTCGCTCCTGTCGCTCCCGTCGCTCCCGTGATTCCACTGGGTCCTATCGGATCAAGTTCTGCAGGTACCAAGCGATGCGCTACGACCAAATCGCCCGCAGCATTTTTTCCCCAGGCGGATATCTCTACAGCATCTGAACTCGTGATGAACTGAAATTCAAACTCATCAAACTGCGCGTAATAGATCCTTGTTGCTACTTCCCCAGGAGTCAAGCTAAATAACTCCAAAACATAAAGTGTCTTCGTAGTCCCTGTCACGTAAAACCCTTCAAGTTGAATGGTAGCAGCAATTGTATCATCATTGGTGATTTTTACTGTAAGCGTTGTAGTTGGTCTTACACCGGCAACCGGTGTATTTTCTATCAATCCGGTAGTTAATTCAGCCATTTCCTCGTCTCCTTACTTTATTAATAATAACTTCCCGTTAAAATGAGTTAACCTCCTGAGCAACCACCCTATGGGCTGTTGTCAGGTTTCCATTTGTGTCTTTTCCCCACGCAGTGACTTCTACAGCCTCAGAGCTAACAGTAAATTGAAACTCAAAGGCATCAAATTGGGCAAAATAGTTTCTCTTGGCCACACTACCTGCAGTAAGAGTAAACAACTCCTCTACATACTTCACTTTTGTCGTTCCACTTTGAAAAAAACCTTCAATTTGAACATTTACTATAGCTGTATCATCATTCGAGATATTTACCGAGAGCGTTGAACTCGGTCTAACACCCGCAACCGGCGTGTTATCAAACAAACCCGTTGTTAAATCAGGCATATTTTTTTCTAACCTCCTTAATTATGGGTTTATACATTATATTGTAGTTGTCCGATTTCCGTTACCT
>NZ_JYNH01000298.1 GCF_000960765.1 Desulfosporosinus sp. I2
CATCAGTTGAATTGCCCTGGTAAGGCTATAATGGCATTAGTAGATCTGTGTCCATCTGCAAGTTATATACCGACTTGACTTAAAAAAATATAACATTATTTCGCATATAAGGAAGGATTTCGTAAAGTTTTTTAGAATAGTAAGATATTGAAAGCCCTTATCTCTAACGAGATGATTCCTGTTTAGGAATATTATCAATCTAAGTAACAATGGAACTCATATTCTCCATTATTATTGACCTATTTATAGGTAATATTTTAACAATATCAAGGGCTTTCAACTTTTATATGGAAGGTTTGGATTTGGAATCTATGACGAATGAACTTATCGACTCTTTATTGCGTAAAATATGGATTACTAGAAAATGCAGAATTGTAGCATCAGAGCGTTTAGAAAAAGCTGAACTTTATGCTCAATTTATTTTTATTTATTATTCTGTAATATTAGTGTGCTTATCAATTTGGAATCTTTTCCCTGAACATTCAAATTCTGCTTTGTCTTTAATTTCTGTGATTGCATCTATTGGATTACTTAGTGTTTCATTATTTATAACTTCCAGAAATTATAGAAATAGGGCTATTGCTTTAAAATCCTGTTATATAAAACTTGACCAATTGTATACTAAATTACAAATAATAAAGGCTGATAACTTAGAAGCCATTGAAAAAAAACAAATATTTTTATGATATCGAAACTATCTTATTTAGAATTAACTTAACATGTTAGAAAAATTCATTCGGAATTTTGATTATTTAAAAGTAAGCGTCGAAATATCAAGACATTAAATTAAATTAATAGCAAAAAAATAATAACATACTTTTACAAAAAATTAAATTTTTGACTTTGTTAAACT
>NZ_JYNH01000299.1 GCF_000960765.1 Desulfosporosinus sp. I2
AAATACCTTCCATCAAATAACACAAATGGAATATTAGAACTAAGATCAACAGAGAATAAGAGAATAAGACAATAAGACAATAAGCAATTTGTAGGAGAACACAAAATGAAAAGAAAAATTTCCATCTTGGTTTTTCTAATAGCCTTAGTTTGCGTAGGCACCTTCTTAACCTATAGCTACAATTATTTTAAGGTTGATCAAAACTTTACCCCTATACCGCTTTCGTTTGACCCTTATACCTCAACTTCTTCTTATGATTGGAATGGGGCTATCGTTTCAATCCAAGGGGGTTTTGTGAAGGGGAAAATGCGGGAAAAGGACAATTTGGACAGTCTATTGTTACGATCACTTTCTCCATCCGTGCAAATTAAAATCAAAGGCGGATCACAAGCGAAACCTTATCAAATTCGCTTGGAAAACGTGAATCCGAGCAAAATTGAGGTTAAGAACACAGATAGCTTTCAGAATGTGGAAGCTCACACTGTTTTGTTATTAGTAAACCTCTCATCAGGACAAGAAAAGACCATCCAAGTGAGTTTAAAAGAGGAGCCCAATCCCGAGTTCGTGATCTTAGGCGATAATAGAAACGGCTATCAAACCTTCTCGCAAATTATTGACCAAATCAATGCTATTAGTCCGGTCTTTACCATTGATAATGGTGACCTGGTCTATGGAGGCGAGCCCAATAAGTATAGACTTTTCTATGAAACCGTTTCTAAGCTCCAGGTCCCACTGTATACCACATTAGGAAACCATGACATCCGCGAAAATGGCAGAGGAATTTATACTAAGCTCTTTGGGCCTGCTTACTATTCTTTTGATTACCAAAAT
>NZ_JYNH01000300.1 GCF_000960765.1 Desulfosporosinus sp. I2
GTTCCTACGTTAACATGTGGTTTTGTACGTTCGTATTTAGCTTTTCCCATTTTTTCACTCCTTTAAAATAATAGTAACTTTATAATTCAGCAAGGTATCGAACTTCGCGCTTCGAACCTCGAACCTCGCTTATGACCCATGACGCTTGGCAATAATGCCATCCGCAATGCCTTTAGGAACTTCTTCATAGTGATCAAATTGCATCACATAGACTCCACGTCCTTGTGTTGCAGAACGCAAATCGGTTGAATAACCAAACATTTCGGAAAGCGGGACAAATTCCGTTCATTGCGACTGGCTCTATAGACTAAAGCATGGAAATCGGTATCAGACTTCACAATCTGCTCTAAGTCCATCTCAACTTCACTGACTCTAAAAAACAACGCTTGTTCCATTTGTTCCAATTCATCTTCCGTAATGCGTTCCGCTGCTAGCCCTGCAGCCAATCCCTCTAACGCAGAACGAATTTCAAAAACGTCGGCCACATCTTTTAAGGAGACACCAGCTACATACGCACCTTTTCGTGGAATCATAACCACAAAATTTTCAAGTTCCAATTTGCGGATAGCTTCACGTACCGGGGTTCGACTAACCCCCATTTCCTCAGCCAACTGGATCTCCATCAACCGCTCCCCAGGTTCGAGTATCCCGCTCAGAATAGCCTCGCGCATAGATTCAAAGACAATCTCCCTTAAAGGTTTATACCCATCAAGTATTACCGGCAGTAAACGTTTTCCCATGAATGTCTCCCTTCCATTCCCATATTTTCCAACTGTTGATGTAACCCATACATTATTAAAACCACTTTTTCC
>NZ_JYNH01000302.1 GCF_000960765.1 Desulfosporosinus sp. I2
ATTGTCACTATTTATGAAGAAGTTGCCAGTGGACTTAATGATAATCGCAGAGAACTAACTAAAATGTTTCGGAATTTAAATGATGTTGATGTCATTGTCGTTGAATATGCTGATAGACTAGCACGATTTGGCTTTTCCTATCTTAAGGAATTTGCCCAATCGTTCAATGTTAAAATTGAAGCGATAGAAAGTGCTAAAAAACTTCAACCCAACGAAGAAATGGTCAATGACTTAGTAAGTATCGTCACCTGCTTTAGTGCAAGGCTTTATGGTGCTAGAGGTGTTCGGAAACTTAAGCAAACGATTGTGCAGACCATAGAAACATTGGAGCTGGAGCGAGGTGAGTTCCACGAAGACCACGATGAAGGCGATTCTAATTGACCTCACAGTTGAGCAAAAAGCGCTCATTGATAATATGATGCTCGTTTTCGGTACTGCCCTTCGCTATTCCTTTAAGCGGCAGCTCGAAGGGCAAGCGATGGGTGAGTTGGAGAAAGTGGTAGCTAATAAATATCAGCTCAATATCCGACAGGCTAAAGATGCTGTTGAGTCAGCGAGACAGACTATTGCTTCGCAACACGAACTCGTAAAGCTATACTGCGGAAACTACCGCAAAAAAGTGGACGCTCTCGTTAAAAAATTAAAGTATCCCAATCTCTCTGAGCGTAAACGTAAAGCCTTAAGCTCAAAGTTAGCAAAACGACAACGGAAACTGGATTACTGGACAGCGTTCCTAA
>NZ_JYNH01000303.1 GCF_000960765.1 Desulfosporosinus sp. I2
AAAATGTCCTTAATGCTCAGTCTCATGCAGTTTTGACGGTTATTCAGTAATCCCTAATTTACGTATCCTGCTGTCGTGACTTAGCCTTTAGGTCCTACAACTAAGATTTCGTCAGTATAAACTCCCTGTCACCATATGATGACAAGGAGTTTATACACAAACAAATTATGTTATTGTTTAATTAAGTAATATGCCGAAACATATCCACCATTACCTATATATGCCCACTCATTTGAGTCAACACTATAACAATAAACACTATCCCCATACAGTACGGTACCAATATTAGAATAGTTGCTACCTGGGCCGGATCTCACGATCATGGAAGGTTGTGCTGTCACAATTGCCCAACCTACATATCCTGGAGGTGGTGGATTTGGCGATGGATATAGTGGGCTTACTTTAGCTGCGCTAACTGAAGTAGAAGTAGAAGTAGAAGTTGAAGTTGAAGTTGAAGTTGAAGTTGAAGGCGTTGCTGCAAAAGCAGTTGCACTAAAAACAAGTGTTAAACATACAGCTAAACCGATACTTACTAGACGTTTGATTTTCATAAACAAACCCCCTCTCAAATTCTTGAAAATACTATCAGCATTCGTTGAGTCTTATATGGTCCAAGACTTTACTTAAACAATCGATCTTGAATTGCTCCTTCAAAGAGTTTCAGGGATAAGAAAGTAAAACAAAATTCCTCCCTCGCATAAATCTCCCTTCACAATTATCTC
>NZ_JYNH01000304.1 GCF_000960765.1 Desulfosporosinus sp. I2
GCCATCCGTACCGATCGTATACACTGTTACCTTGTTTCCGCAGACTTTAAACTCAGTACAACAATCTGCACAGAAATACTGATCCTTGCCGATAATTCTTACCGCCCGGCTCCGACACTGAATGCATTGTGTTTGTTTCTCGATGGAGCCCCTGATTCGTTTTACTTGATGCGTAATCTTCACTTTTTCCGACTTGGCTTTTTCTCCCATCTTTTCACCACTCCCTTTAAATTCGGTGAACATATTCCATAAGTACCGTAAAAATACGTACTTTCACATACGAACATGTCTGTTCTGCAACATCAATGGCAAACACATATTTGATATTCTTCCAAATCAATCTCTCTACAGGCATAACGCTCAAGTAAAACAACCAAGGCCTGATTTTGTCCGATAAACTCAGGAGGTATAAGAACCCGAGAACCTATCCGCCGAAAAAATATACACATAATGCATCAATACTAGCTTTCACACCCCAAAATTTACGTTAGTTCCTGACCTGAATCCAAAACGTCTTTTAATGCAGCTAGCGCGACCTCAAGCTGGGCATCGTCTGGCTCTCTCGTGGTTAATTTCTGTAATAACAAACCTGGAACAATCAGCCAGCGAAGCCACGGTGATTCTAAAATGACGCGAAGAATTTGCTTGAGATTTTTCCATAATTATGCAGCCTTCAATTCATTTTCGAGAAAAACAAGTATTGTTCGGGGGCTA
>NZ_JYNH01000305.1 GCF_000960765.1 Desulfosporosinus sp. I2
TCGGAAGCGGATTTTTCTTCTATTATATAGGTTATGCCAAGGGTAAACACAGTGTAAGCAAGAAGGATCAAGCATGATAAGCATTGATTGTTACGCTTATAGCAATAATCTAAAAACAGTTCACCCGGTGGAAAAGTCTCTTTTTGCGATAATCACCATGGTAGTGTGCCTAACTTCTCCTACAGTAATCACCCCTCTTATTGTGTTAGCCATAATGGCTAGGGGGATAGTCTGCAAAGCAGGCATCCCTGCCCGAGTTTTTGTCAAGCTAATGCTTGTTCCTCTTTCGTTTCTCCTGATAAGCGTTTTAACGATTGCTTTTTCAGTCTCGACCAATCCTTCGGGGTTTTGGTTAGCTCAAACTATTCATGGTCTGACCGTAGGAATACACTACCCAGATCTGATCACCGCAGTTCATCTCTTTCTAAGATCGATAGGGGCTGTTTCCTGTCTATACTTTCTAGCCCTAACCACACCCATGACTGAAATAATCACAGTACTTCACAAGATGAAAGTCCCTGTGATTATTACCGAATTAATGGTGCTGATTTATCGCTTCATCTTTGTCTTTCTGGAAACAGCCACCACGATTCGCCGTGCTCAGGTTTCTCGTTCAGGTTATGTCTCCGTGAAAAGTTCTTACCGTTCTTTAAGTCGGCTCTTTTCTGCTCTTTTAGGGAAAGTTTTTGTGAAATCCCAAGAACTTTACAA
>NZ_JYNH01000306.1 GCF_000960765.1 Desulfosporosinus sp. I2
AAACTTTACAAGCCACCGCCTGTGTGAGCGGTGGCTTGTGTTTTCACTTTCTTAATCACTCATTAAATTACATCAAAAAGACTCATCTGATCACTTTCCGGAATTCCTTTAAAGCAGCCAAATTTCCGAAGTGAATCGATGGTAGCATTCCCGATTTTAGCCCGTTTCTTGACATCCTCTATGGAGTTGAAGGGCTTTTCTTGGGCCGCGTTATATAGTCCTTCGGCTGCCACAGTTCCCATGCCGGATATGCTGTTTATGGGCGGCCTTAAGCCCTCCTCCTCGAGCAGGAATTTTGTGGCATGGGATTTGTATAAATCAATGGGCAGGAATTTAAAGCCCCTTTCATACATTTCCAACACCAATTCCAAGTCATCGTACATATCCTTATCCTTAGGGGTGGCAGCGTTGCCCAGCTCCTCAATTTCCTTCATTTTGGCCTTAACCTTTTCTTTGCCGAAGATCATAAATTCTGCTTCAAAGGCCTTCGCTCGAATGGTGAAGTAGGCTGCGTAATATGCCTGGGGTATGTGCACTTTAAACCAGGCTATGCGGAAGGCCATCATGACATAGGCTGCAGCATGGGCTTTAGGAAACATGTATTTTATTTTTCGGCAGGAATCGATATACCATTCCGGGACCTTATGCTCCCTCATTAAAGCTTCATATTCAGCCCATTTTTCAGGGTTCGCTAAAGCCTTG
>NZ_JYNH01000307.1 GCF_000960765.1 Desulfosporosinus sp. I2
GGAGAGTATCCTTGGCGATCTTAAAGGGCGAATTGAACGTTTTATTCAGTTAGATGGATTAAGATTAGCCACCGAAGCGGGTAATGCCAAAGCCACGAATGTTGTGTTAATAGGAGTTCTCTCCAAGTATATGGATTTCCCAGAGGAGGCCTGGCAAGAAGCTCTTGTGGCAAGAATCCCAGCTAAGCTGTTGGAATTAAATAAGAAAGCCTTTGCTTTTGGAGTTGCCGAAGAACATTAGATCCGTAAAAAGGTTTTAACAATTCTATTTAAGAGTTCTATTTAAACTCTATATTAAGTTCTATATTAAGTTAAAGTTGTATTAAATAAGGTCGTTGCGTATTTTTGCGCAGCGACCTTTTCTTTGGATGCTCAGCGATGGCTCTTTCAGTACTCTCAGTAAAGAGTTATTGTTTTATTACATTGTCTTTGAGACTTAAAGGTTGGGTTGCTAACGTCACGACAATGAAAATAATAATACTGGCAGGCAGAGCGACGATCAGGGGATCGATATAACTTAAAGAGCCCGTTCCGGCCAGAGAAACCGTTCCAAAGAAGGCTTTGGTCAATCCAAAGATGGCCGATTCTTTAGCATTGACAAACAGACACATAAAGAGATAAATAACGGATCCGGCTACCATGCTCCAGGTTGCGCCGGATTTTGAAGAACGCGGCCACCAGAGGGCTCCTGCATACATGGGG
>NZ_JYNH01000308.1 GCF_000960765.1 Desulfosporosinus sp. I2
GAAGGCCTGAGTCAGAAACAAGGGAATTGACTTTATCTGTGTTAGGAGGAGTTCCTCCGACGGCAGAAGCCATCATAGAAACCTTTTTAAGTGGTTTCATAGAAGTAAACATTCGAAAGTGCACCGACTGTAAAAGCGACGCCGGTCATAAAAAGGATAAATACTCCGCCAAAAGCTAAGGCTCTATTTAATTCTTTGCCAGATTTAACGGTCATATAACGAACGATAAGTTGAGGTTGGGCTAAAACACCAATGCCAACTCCAAGAACTAAGGTTGAAATGACAAACCACCAGTTTTGAGATAGAAATGTAGGCATTGAAGCAAAACCCACCATGCCTTGTTTTGCCAGCGCTGCAGGCACTAAACTATTCATGGCGTTTAACTTAGCGTGGGCGACAGAGACTCCACCTAACATCTTATACGTTAAAATAATGAGCAAGAGCATCATAACGAACATCAACGTACCCTGGAAGGCGTCAGTATAGACAACTCCTCTGAGGCCACCAAAAAAGACGTATGCTAAAACGACGAGAGAGAGAATCCAGAGCGCGGTTGTATAGTTCATCTTTAAGGATTCTTCTAAGAATCTTGCACCACCGATCATAACTGAGGCAGCATAGATGGGTAAGACGATACTCATGAGTGCTGCTGACCATCGGCGAATAAAGGGCGATTCATAATGCGATCCTAAAA
>NZ_JYNH01000309.1 GCF_000960765.1 Desulfosporosinus sp. I2
AAAAACCATAATAGAACAAAGTTAGACTAGGGTACTAATCATTTTTAGCCTTCCGTGAATAATAGCCAACTATTAATAAGGTATCTAAATTAATAGGCGTTTGAATGAAATTCGGAACTCTTAGCGTTCACCATGAATACCAATATGGAATAATATGGTATGTAAGGATGAGTCTGGGAGGGAACTAGTTTGGATGCTGAAGAACGGATTCGTTGTATTAAGCGTTTAGAACAATTACGAGATTCCAAAGTCATAGTCTATTTTTCTTATACACCCCTTGATGACACAATTTTACTCCCTCTCTATAAACAACTGAAGGAAATCGGCCATACCCATAGAATTGACTTAATTCTGCATAGTTATGGGGGGGCCGTGGATACTCCTTATAAAGTTGTGCTGTTAATCCGAGAGTTTTGCGATGAGTTCGCGGTAATTGTACCGCTGGTCGCAAAATCAGCAGCTTCAATGCTTATTCTTGGAGCAGATGAAGTCGTTATGGGGCCTATCTCTGAACTTGGGCCGATTGATCCGCTCGTTAAACATCCTATTTATAAGGACCTGTTGATACCGGTTCAGGCGGTTTGGCATTGTTTGGACTACTTGCAACGTTCTATCAGCAACTGCTCAGATTTAGAAGTGGCGGCTTTAATAGTGACACCGCTACTCAACATGCTTGATCCTTGGTTGA
>NZ_JYNH01000310.1 GCF_000960765.1 Desulfosporosinus sp. I2
TAATCACGCCCGGTTTGGGGGTCTGACAAAGGCCGACTTAGCTTATGTAATTCCGAGAAATTCCCCTGTCCCTTAAGTTCAATCATAGCAACCCGAGCGTTCGAACCGCCAAGATCAAGGGCCAGAAAGGTTCCGGCTTCGCAGCCACTTGGAGCCTGGAGATAGGAGGGGAACATCTTAAGCGAGCTTTCACGCCCACTTAGGCCTTGCTCCATGTGCTCCTGAAAACGGGAGGCAATGCTTAAGATCTTATTCCGAGAGATGGATAATTCGTTTTCCAGTTGAGTTAAAACTTGCTCTAGCAAAAACACATACCTGGTTTCCAAATACTAAACAATTCTATACATTTGCTTAATATCTTCACTTTGCCGACTAAACAAAGCGGTAGCGTCACAGGATTCAGCTACTAGGGTTAATACTTTCGTATTAAACATCCGTCCAGCCTATGGAGTCCCTCCATTAAGTACAACAGATGTGCAACTGTTAGTCGCCCTTAAAGGTCACTCCGCACAAGCCTTTCAACTAAGTGTACTTGTGCAGTAGATTACTTAAGTTTAATCGTTAAGCAATTCCTAGGAGAAGTTTCCTACGTACTAGCCATAAACCAGGCGTGTTCACTTCCTTTCGTTGTTTAAATAGTTTGTTA
>NZ_JYNH01000311.1 GCF_000960765.1 Desulfosporosinus sp. I2
TATCGCCGAGCCACCTACCACAAAGGAAGACTTAGTGGCGAAGAATGAGCCTTTCGCCACACTGCGACTTGTGACGCATACTCCTGCAGTGTGGATTCTTAACTTCCGTGTTCGGTATACGAAAAACACGATAGTGTCCGGTGGACATTATCGCCGAGCCACCCACCCTAAAGGAACACTTCGTGGCGAAGGGGAGCTTTTCGCCACACTGCGACTTATAAGGCACTCTCCTGCAGTGTGGATCCCGAACGGGTGGAACCCCGGTGCCTCATCTAATTAGTACATAATAACTAACACAAAAATGACTACCTCGTTAGAGATAGTCATTTTGCTTGTTTACCTGGCGATGACCTACTTTCCCAGGAGCTATGCTCCAAGTATCCTTGGCCCTGGAGGTCTTAACTTCCGTGTTCGAGATGGGAACGGGTGGAACCCCTCCGGCATGATCACCAGATGTCTGAGATTGGGCTGTCCTTGCGAACGCTGTTCTCTCAAAACTGCACAGAGTCTTTTTCTAGTATTGTCGATTGAATTTGAGCCACTTACCTAGTCGTTAACAATCCCAAAGCTCTTCGTCTTTCGCCTTCCGTCCTTTCGGACCTCGCGCCTCGGACATCGAGCCTCGA
>NZ_JYNH01000312.1 GCF_000960765.1 Desulfosporosinus sp. I2
TATAGTGGCTCGGATGTCAAGACAAAAATAATCAAAAAGATAATGTACCAGATATTGCCTATTAGCAATTCCTTTTCTTAGAACGAAGGATTGAATTTTTTACTATTGAATATTTCGGTTCAACAGAGCCAGAGTTTGAACTGAGGTCGGTGAGCCATCTCCGGATGCCTGAGTCACTTGATCATTTACCCCTATAGACATGGTCGTCTCAGTAACAGCCAGCCAATCCCCGTAGACCCAAGAGTAAGACTTTACATGGGTGCGGAGGATGCTACCCTAAATCAAGGGATGGGGCTTCCCAAGAGGAATACATCCTTATGAGCCACAGCCCTCGACCCATTGAAGCATCCGAAGTAGGGTCCCATGTCAAGTCGACCCCAGAGTGGTTCTAGCTCCGGAAGGGTGGTCAAATTGACCCGCATTATTCAGCTATGTAAGTGGACCTACCTAATGTAGGTCTAAGCACTCATTTGTAGTAAAGCGGGGTAATACATGTCTGCCGGAGTTTCGTAATTCAATGCTGAGTGTAATTTCACAAAGTTATATTTGTGGATAAATTCTCCGATTTGTTTTCTGGCATCCTTGATATGTTCATAATCCTTAAGGTAGACTTCATCATATTTAA
>NZ_JYNH01000313.1 GCF_000960765.1 Desulfosporosinus sp. I2
AACAATCGAAGCAATTTGATTAAGAATGGAACCTCACTCACAAAGGATTGAGGGAAGGCAGAAATGCTTGACTAGCAATCCTATATTTTTGATTGGTTAGACGTTCTTAGGAACTAAGGCCAGACCTGTTCTTTGAAAACTGCATAGAGAAATAAATCTAGTAAAAGTCGAAAGTAGTCACTTCGAAACGCAAGTTTCGAATAAACCTAGAAGTAGCAAGAATTAGGTCAAGCTACTAAGGGCGTACGGTGGATGCCTAGGCGCTAAGAGTCGATGAAGGGCGCGGTTAACAGCGAAATGCCACGGGGAGTCGTAAGCAGGCTTTGATCCGTGGATACCCGAATGGGGCAACCCAACCGGAGTCATATCTGGTTATCGTTAACTGAATACATAGGTTAACGAAGGCAACCCGGGGAACTGAAACATCTAAGTACCCGGAGGAAGAGAAAGAATAATCGATTCCCTGAGTAGCGGCGAGCGAAACGGGAAGAGCCCAAACCGGTCCTTCGGGATCCGGGGTTGTAGGACCCTCTATTAAGAATGATTCCTTAGCTGAACAGAACTGGAAAGTTCGGGCAGAGAAGGTAACACCCCTGTAAA
>NZ_JYNH01000314.1 GCF_000960765.1 Desulfosporosinus sp. I2
AGCTCTCGCAACTTGCTGAGATGCTACGCTGACTGATCCCTTGGCTATTTAGCCGAAGGATTTCGCGGTAGTTGGTCATTAATATGACCTCCTTGGATTTATTTACACCGTTAAACAGTGCATAAATCCAATCTACCACTAAATATGGACGAGTGGCTCAGCTTGCGTGAAGGTGGCTCAGTTTTAGCGAGACGCTGGCTCAACTTGAGCGTATCGGTGGCTCTCGCAGAGCATATTATTCACCTGTTTGTATGCGCCTTGTTTTAACAACTCCAGACTTGCCATTGTATAGAAGGTTGCAATAGTAGCATGACCGCATAAATCAATCTCTTCATTTGGCGTAAAAAATCTCACTTTAAAGTCTGCCACGTTTGATTGCAATACAAAAGCGATTTCGCTAAATCCAAGAATTGCAGCAATTTTTTCTCATTTCTTTTTTCTGATAATGAATCTGCATTCATTATAACACCTGCCGCATTTCCGCCTTCTTTTGTCTTAGCAAATGAATTTAACGTATATACGTTTACTTTCATATTCAACCCTCCTACAGATTCCGATACATTTCAACAATAGCTTCTGTA
>NZ_JYNH01000315.1 GCF_000960765.1 Desulfosporosinus sp. I2
TAGACCTAAATCCATTCAGGAATCCAAGGCGTTTCGGGAACCTCAATCCCAAACTATTACGGATATCCCTTCAGGGATTAAACCGGAACACATGACCCATTTGCGCACCGGCGATTTAGTTACTAAAACCCATCCGGTGATTGCCTACCGAGGACAACTGGACCTCTTTCAATGTGAACTGGTTGAGGCTCAGGTCTTCTTCGAACAAAAAGGGGAGAAGGACCTTATCCAAAAACTCGAAGAAATCGCCGCTCTTTGCAGACAACTGATGGTCAGTGAAGTCAGGCAAGAGCCCTTTCAATGGAGTACTCTGATTGGTCTGACCCCAGAAGAACTCCGCGAACGATCTCATCATCCCAAAAAATACTTTGGGATTGATCATACTCCGCTGAGCTATGCGTATGGAGCTATTGTAGCCAAACTTCATCATCTTAGAGCAAAGTCACGAGAGGTCGAACTTTACGCCAATCGGGCCTTCACGGATGAAACCGGGGCCTGTAGCCGAACCGACCTAATCCAAGCCTTAAACCGCCTTTCCAGTGCCTTCTATATTCTCGCCT
>NZ_JYNH01000316.1 GCF_000960765.1 Desulfosporosinus sp. I2
ATTCCAGTTTCAATGATTCTCAACGATGCTTTAATTTCTGGTATGACAGTTATCGGAATCCGATTCAAAAATAATGAAGTTTATGTTCCTGAGATGTTGATAGCGGCACGTGCAATGCAATCTGGCTTGAATGTACTTAAGCCCTTATTTGTAAAAGAAGGAATCAAGGAGAAGGCTACTGTTGTAATTGGAACAGTTAAGGGTGATTTGCATGATATTGGTAAAAACCTCGTAAAGATGATGTTTGAAGGCGCTGGCTACAAGGTCATAGACCTAGGTACTGACGTTGGACCAGAAAAATTTGTGCAAGCTGTAAAAGATCATAAGCCTCAAATTGTGTGCATGTCAGCTTTACTAACAACTACGATGTCCCAGATGAAAGCAACTGTTGAGCAGTTGAGCCCCTTTGCAGATCAAATTAAAATCCTTGTTGGCGGCGCTCCAGTCACACAGAACTTTGCTAATGAGATAGGTGCTGACGGCTATGCGACCGATGCAGCCAGTGCTGTTGACAAAGCCAATGAGGTTTTAGGGTTATAATTATTT
>NZ_JYNH01000317.1 GCF_000960765.1 Desulfosporosinus sp. I2
AATCGTATCTCTCTTACAATACTTTGATTGGTGTTCCTGTTATTGGCGATGACAGTGTCAAAAAGATCCTGATAATAGGTAATTTGGTCGCTCATCATGTCAATTGATTTTTTATTTTCTCTCTGCAAGCGGTTCATTTTCCGCACTTCGATTAATACGAGTAGGTTCTGCTCATCTGCTTCCACGAGGCTATCCCTCCAACCCATATTAATTCATATTATTCAGTTATAACTCATTGTGTAACAGGAACTTTTAAGCCATAGGCCTGGCAGTGTTTAAACTTCTGTGCCTATCTAGGATATTTCCAGTCAAAATATTATTGTATGACTTTTGGTCGGAACTTTGTCTTTCCTTAGAATGGACTTGGGTTTTCTTTGGTTGCTTGATAATATAAAACTTCTTGGATATTCCAATTTCAAGCTTTAAAGTTGTAAGTTTTATTCCTGGGCACTTCCTAATTCATCCACGTCAATAGGATACGTTTGCCCTATCTTTAAGCTAACCATATCCACAAGCCAGAAT
>NZ_JYNH01000318.1 GCF_000960765.1 Desulfosporosinus sp. I2
CGTTTCGAAGTGAATTCTTTCGACTTTACTAGATTTATTTCTCTATGCAGTTTTCAAAGAACAAACATCTAACAAATGCGTGGCCTGATGTGCGAAGTCGATTAACCCAATGGTTTTACCTAATTCGTCATCTTCTTGCATTTTTCTTATTGAGTCCCAAGGGTTTAAGCACAACAAAAGTCCTTTCGAACCTTCGTTATTGTACTTATACCTCGATTTAATTGGTGGAGGTAAGCGGGATCGAACCGCTGACCTCTTGAATGCCATTCAAGCGCTCTCCCAGCTGAGCTATACCCCCACAATATCGAGTTACCACTCCTGGTCTCTCAAAACTAAACAACAGCTTTTTCCAATGAGTTGCCGATCCCTCGGCTTGAGTCTTGCGACTCTTTTGATCTTTCTTCGAACTTTCGTCCGTCGAAAGAATCGACCCTTAGGATAAAACCAGAGATTCTTCGATGTCTTAGCACTCGTTTCCTTCGTGCCTCGTGTATCGAATTTCGAACCTCGATTTGG
>NZ_JYNH01000319.1 GCF_000960765.1 Desulfosporosinus sp. I2
GTAACAGGGTTACTTACTGTTGTAGCGATAACCGGCGGCTCGCCGAACTGGTACTCTACCAAGGCATCATTGGTTAACTGCGGGGGTACCGGAAGTGCGGATATCGTCACCTGAAAGGTTACCGTCACCACTCCTCCGGGAGGAATGACATCATTAGGAGGACTGGCTGGTATACTAAATCCTACCGTAGGATTTAGTCCTGCTTGAGGCACTCCATTGATCGTTACCGTTCCCGGGATAAAGGTAGTGCCTACCGGAGGTAGATCCAGGAAGAATACATTACTGGCATCTACATTCCCTTGATTGGTGATGACTGAGGTATAGGTCAGAGTATCCCCTACTGTTGTAAACGCCTTATCCACGCTTTTTACGACCGCAAGCTCCCCAATGATCGTTTCGGTAACGACTGTAATGACTGGATTACTGGTTGTTGTACCATTTAGCGGTGGTAAATTCGGATCGATCTGATACTGGTAGTTGATGGTTGCAGTATTCGT
>NZ_JYNH01000320.1 GCF_000960765.1 Desulfosporosinus sp. I2
ATTAGAGTTGCATAAAAATAATTTGTCCTTGTCAAGAGGAAATCAGAAAAGATTTTATTTCCTTATATAATCCTTAAATGGTACATACAACCAATAACTTTCTCTTTCTCCGAGAAAGTTGACTACCACCTAAGAGGTAGTTCTTATCCACATTTTTACACTTATTTGTTTGAGTGTTTAGAAAATCTCGTTGCTATAGAAAAGGTCATCCATCTCTCCAGAAAGCACTTGTTTTAACGCTCTTTCGTAGATCCGCTCATGATCCTGTCGCTGGCGTCCCTTTGTTGGGGGGCCTTTCCTGTGAAGCTTTTGCACAAAGGAGGTGAAAGGCTCGTATAAACACGTTATTAAGAGTCGTTGAATATCGAGTAAAGGACCTTGGTAGGCTGATCTATACTTGACCAACATCATCAAACAATAGGTAATTAAGGCGATAACCAATTGATTCACAACGGCAGCTTTACTCTTACCAAACAGATGCTTAATCGTCAAAT
>NZ_JYNH01000321.1 GCF_000960765.1 Desulfosporosinus sp. I2
AAGGAATCATTCTTAATAGAGGGTCCTACAACCCCATACTCGAGATTCGAAATACGATGTTCGAGATTCGAACTAAGCTATTCTTAGGGGTCTTTATGACCCTATAGAATGACTTTACTCGTACCTCGAATTTCGAACCTCGAATCTCGAGTACGGTTTGGGCTCTTCCCGTTTCGCTCGCCGCTACTCAGGGAATCGATTATTCTTTCTCTTCCTCCGGGTACTTAGATGTTTCAGTTCCCCGGGTTGCCTTCGTTAACCTATGTATTCAGTTAACGATAACCAGATATGACTCCGGTTGGGTTGCCCCATTCGGGTATCCACGGATCAAAGCCTGCTTACGACTCCCCGTGGCATTTCGCTGTTAACCGCGCCCTTCATCGACTCTTAGCGCCTAGGCATCCACCGTACGCCCTTAGTAGCTTGACCTAATTCTTGCTACTCTAGGTTTATTCGAAACTTG
>NZ_JYNH01000322.1 GCF_000960765.1 Desulfosporosinus sp. I2
TCCCGATGTTCCAAACCCGATTCTTCGTTCCGTTCTTTTCGAACCTCGAACTTCGAGCCTCGAGCATCGAGACTAACCTCTCCTCTTAACCTTCCAGCACCGGGCAGGTGTCAGCCCCTATACATCTCCTTTCGGATTAGCAGGGACCTGTGTTTTTGTTAAACAGTCGCCTGGACCATTTCTCTGCGGCTCTTGTTGCCAAGAGCGCCCCTTCTCCCGAAGTTACGGGGCTATTTTGCCGAGTTCCTTAACGAGGGTTTTCTCGCGCGCCTTAGGATTCTCACCCCATCTACCTGTGTCGGTTTACGGTACGGGCACCTAGTCGCTCACTAGAGGCTTTTCTTGACAGCTTGGAGTCGGTTACTTCGCTACTAATTTTCGCTCCCCGTCACGTCTCAGACTTCTCGCAGGGCGGATTTGCCTACCCTACATCCTACTCGCTTGGGCGTGCTCAA
>NZ_JYNH01000323.1 GCF_000960765.1 Desulfosporosinus sp. I2
TATTCTCCTGTAACGAGATACTTGTAATACTCCCTTGGAGCTAATCTTGCCAAATTCCATTGGTATCGCTCGATGTTGTAATAATCAGTCCAATCGCTGATCACTTGGTGAATTCCTTCAAATGTTGTGCATTGTGAAATGTCAATTTCATCTTTCATGTGACCGTAAAAGGATTCCTGCGGAGCGTTATCCCAACAGTTTGCCTTTCGGGACATAGACTGCCTCAGTTCACTGTCTTTTATCAACTGGATAAACTTTATACTTGTGTAGTGTGACCCTTGATCCGAATTAATCAGGGTCTCGGATGTCAAAGAGATACCATAATTCTCGATGAGCCGGTTCACGGTTTCCAGAACAAAATCGATTTCGAGAGATTCACTCAGTACCCAAGCGAGCAACTCTTTTGTACAGGCGTCGATGATAGTAGACATATAGCACCGTGGCGCC
>NZ_JYNH01000324.1 GCF_000960765.1 Desulfosporosinus sp. I2
TGCAAGATTAATTAACTCAATATTATCGTACAAATTGGAGGAAAAACAAATGAATTCTAGAGAAAGATTAATAAAGACCTTGAATCATCAACAACCAGATAGGGTTCCCCTTGATTTAGGAGGAACTTCTCAAACAGGTATAAGTGCCAGCACCCTTTACCAGCTTAGAAAAGCATTAGGCTTAGAGGAAAAACCCATATTGGTACATGAACCTTCACAAATACTGGGTATGGTCGATGAAGACGTTTTAAAAAAGCTTGGTGCAGATGTTGTTGGGTTATGGAATCCTTACACATTTATGGGGTATAAGAATGAAAACTGGAAACCTTGGAACATGCCGGATGGAACACCTACATTGATGTCGGGAAAATTTTGAATATTCTGTTGATGGAGAAGGAGCTACTTATGTCTATCCTCAAGGGGACAGATCGGCTCGTCCATGTATG
>NZ_JYNH01000325.1 GCF_000960765.1 Desulfosporosinus sp. I2
GGTAAGTTCGTCGATGAGATTGCTCCAGTGGAAATCCCACAACGAAAAGGGGATTCTCTTTGGTTTGCCCATGACGAAGGGCCTCGGCGAGATACCACTCTTGCCAAACTATCTGCTTTACCTCCTATTTTTGTCAAAGAAGGTACTGTCACAGCCGGAAATGCACCTGGTGTCAATGACGGGGCTGGTGCAATGGTACTAATGAGTGAGCAAAAAGCACGTGAATTAGGGAAGAAGCCACTGGCGACGATACTTGGGCATGCCAGCGTTGCTCAAGAGCCTGCCTATATTGCTACAACTCCAGGACTGGCAATCAATAAGCTCTTAAAACAAAAGGAATGACCATTCAGGATATTAACTTAATTGAAGCGAATGAGGCCTTTGCGGCGGTCGCTTTAACGAGTCAAAGGATCGCCAAGTGGAATCCAGAAATTGT
>NZ_JYNH01000326.1 GCF_000960765.1 Desulfosporosinus sp. I2
TTCGATCTTTCCCTTCGGAGTGCAGTGTCTATTGCCAGAAGGCTACAAGATCCCCTAGCAGAACTCGTAAAGATCGAACCGAAGGCTGTAGGAGTCGGACAATATCAGCATGATGTTCAGCCTAAACGCTTAGAGGAGTCCCTCCATGGAGTCGTGGAATCCTGTGTGAATGTCGTTGGAGTTGATTTAAACACCGCCTCAGCTTCATTGCTCCAATACGTAGCAGGTTTAAAGTCAGCAGTTGCCAAAAACGTTGTAGCCTGGCGGGATGAACATGGAAAATTTAGCCGTCGTGATCAGCTTAAGAAAATTCCACGGCTGGGAGCCCAAACGTATATTCAGTGTGCGGGGTTTATTCGCCTGCCGGATGGAGTTAATCCTTTGGAAAACACACCTGTTCATCCGGAATCGTATGAGCTAGCGG
>NZ_JYNH01000327.1 GCF_000960765.1 Desulfosporosinus sp. I2
ATGCCCTAGATACGGATTATTATGCTATTATTTAGACGAATGCTTCTCTTCAGCCATTTCCGTAATAGAATACATCAATAGAATTAGCTGAACGGAGGTTAAGTAATGATTGACGTTAATGCGCTAGAGGAACAATGCCCTAAGTGCAACGGTAAGGGTGGAATTGAGAACACCACGTGGTATCATAACTGGGCCATACGAAATTCTAAGCTTCATTTTTTAGAGGCTAAGGATAAACTCGACACAATAGAAAATGAGACTCCGGATCAACCAGATGAATCCGTTTTCTTTTTTTGCAGGAATTGTCATGGCAGGGGAAAAATACTTACAGATAAGGGGAAACAGCTTATGGAGTTTGTAAGATTTTGGCTGAATCCGAATTATTAAACCTGTAACAAATTTAGCTGAAGACATGTAA
>NZ_JYNH01000328.1 GCF_000960765.1 Desulfosporosinus sp. I2
TTATTAGTAAATACGATACCGTTGAAGAGAACTTGCAACAAGATCCAGCTATAAAAACATTTATTACAAGAAAAGAAGGCGAATTACAACAACGTCTAAAATCATATATTGATGAAATCAATTTTTATAATGTTGCGGCTATGCCAAATGATATTACGAAATTTGAAGTTGGGCACGGAATTAAAGAGTTAATGGATTTGTGGTGTGGTAAAAAAATCAGTACAATTTTATCATTTGTTAATGACGAAACAAATAACGTAGATTCTGAGTTTAATAAACTTTATAAAAAGATATTAGGTGATAGCGATGAATGATTTAAAGAACTGTTATATAATGGGGCTTCCTAATGCAGGGAAAACCACGTATTTAGCAGCACTGTGGTATTCCTTAAATAGTGCATTAAAGAAAAATAAAATAAA
>NZ_JYNH01000329.1 GCF_000960765.1 Desulfosporosinus sp. I2
ATTGTAGTGGTTTTCTTTACAATATTGAATAAGTCGTTCTTGTTGGCGTTGAAGATTGCCACTTTCCTGTTGTTTCTTGGTTGAGACTCTACAATAAATAAAGGCGTTAAGTTGAACAGGTGCTACTGCCTCTACTTGATTAACAAGGGTTTCTATTTCATCAAGGCGATATCGCCTATGATTACCGAAAGTTCTTACTGACTTTAATTTTCCTGATGCATCCCATCGTCGAAGAGTTGCAATTGTAACGCCCAATCGCTGAGCAGCATCACTTATATCAATTAAGTTATTAGACATTGTTATTTCACCTCTACTATAGAATAACACTTTATTAGTTAATTTTATAGTAGAAATGTTCATGTTTATACATATTTATCTAGAAATTTAGCAACTGTTTGTACCT
>NZ_JYNH01000330.1 GCF_000960765.1 Desulfosporosinus sp. I2
CCCCTCTCAGGCCGGCTACTGATCGTCGCCTTGGTAGGCCTTTACCCCACCAACTAGCTAATCAGACGCGGGTCCATCCATAATCGGTAGCATGTTCAGAGGCCACCTTTCCTTAAAGCTTGATGCCAAGCCTTAAGATTATCCGGTATTAGCCCTCGTTTCCAAGGGTTGTCCCGGCTTTATGGGTAGGTTACCCACGCGTTACTCACCCGTCCGCCACTATCCAACACGTAGTTCGATATTCGATATTCGTTGTTCGAATTGAGTAGTCTTCAAAGCCCTATTAACATATTCTTTTTAGCTCCGAAGTCTATCTATAATCGAACCACGAACCACGAATATCGAACCACGAGTAGACCGTTCGACTTGCATGTGTTAGGCACGCCGCCAGCGTC
>NZ_JYNH01000331.1 GCF_000960765.1 Desulfosporosinus sp. I2
CCTTACGACTAACCTCTCCTCTTAACCTTCCAGCACCGGGCAGGTGTCAGCCCCTATACATCTCCTTTCGGATTAGCAGGGACCTGTGTTTTTGTTAAACAGTCGCCTGGACCATTTCTCTGCGGCTCTTGTTGCCAAGAGCGCCCCTTCTCCCGAAGTTACGGGGCTATTTTGCCGAGTTCCTTAACGAGGGTTTTCTCGCGCGCCTTAGGATTCTCACCCCATCTACCTGTGTCGGTTTACGGTACGGGCACCTAGTCGCTCACTAGAGGCTTTTCTTGACAGCTTGGAGTCGGTTACTTCGCTACTAATTTTCGCTCCCCGTCACGTCTCAGACTTCTCGCAGGGCGGATTTGCCTACCCTACATCCTACTCGCTTGGGCGTGCTCTA
>NZ_JYNH01000332.1 GCF_000960765.1 Desulfosporosinus sp. I2
GGGACACCCTGACCTATACTGCGGTCATCACTAATCAGGGAAATGTAGAGGCCAGTAATGTATTCTTCCTAGATGTGCCTTCTGTTGGTACTGTCTTTATCCCGGGAACGGTAACGATCAATGGAGTGCCTCAAGCAGGACTGAATCCCACGGTAGGATTTAGTATCCCAGCCAGTCCTCCTAATGATGTCATTCCTCCCGGAGGAGTGGTGACGGTAACCTTTCAGGTGACGATATCCTCACTTCCTGTACCCCCGCAGATAAGGAATAATGCCTTGGTAGACTACCGGTTCGGTGAGCCGCCGGTTATTGTCACGGCTGTAAGCAACCCGGTAAC
>NZ_JYNH01000333.1 GCF_000960765.1 Desulfosporosinus sp. I2
AAGCTTCATAGTCGAAAGGGAAACAGCCCAGACCATCAGCTAAGGTCCCTAAGTATACACTAAGTGGGAAAGGATGTGGAATTGCACAGACAACCAGGATGTTGGCTCAGAAGCAGCCACCATTTAAAGAGTGCGTAATAGCTCACTGGTCGAGTGGTTCTGCGCCGAAAATGTAACGGGGCTCAAGTGTATCACCGAAGCTATGGCTTTATCGAGGTTCGAGATTCGAGATTCGAAGTTCGAAAGAGGGAAAGCGATGATTAAAAGCTACAAGGACTTAGAAGTCTATAAAAAGTCTTATGAGACAGCTTTGAAACTACATCG
>NZ_JYNH01000334.1 GCF_000960765.1 Desulfosporosinus sp. I2
CGTTTCGAAGTGACTACTTTCGACTTTTACTAGATTATTTCTCTATGCAGTTTTCAAAGAACAGGGACGTTCTGAGTGTCACCGGAGCCAAGGATGGCGGGAGGTGACCAAAGAACATGTCAAAAATAGTAGGATTGCCAGTCCAGCATTTCTGCTTTTCCTTCTCAATCCCATGTGAGTGAGTTTCCATTTTACCGAGTTTCTCAATTCCCTGTTCGCGCAGCGAATTTTCATTCGAACCACGAACCACGAATATCGAACTACGATTATCTGGTCTCTCAAAACTAAACAACAGCT
>NZ_JYNH01000335.1 GCF_000960765.1 Desulfosporosinus sp. I2
CAGGGGGGGATGGCTTCAGTGCTGATTGCTCTCATTATCGGCTTTCCCGCTCTTAGACTCAATGGCTTGTACTTGGCAATTGCCACGCTGGGATTTGGCGAAGTGGTTAGGGTCATCTTTCTGAATTTAAAGATTACAAACGGAGCATTGGGGATATCAGGGATACCATCCTTAAATGTCCTAACTGGAAACGTTTTAAGCACTTTGGGTTTTGCCGACGGTTTCGCGGGCATAAGCCTGCAACAAATAAGCAATTGTGCTGTCTTGCTAATTCTTTTAGTGATCC
>NZ_JYNH01000336.1 GCF_000960765.1 Desulfosporosinus sp. I2
CTAGGGTCCTGTCAAGTTTAACCCCCGCTTCCACTCCCATCTGCCACCCTAATTCCAGCGCTTTGATGTTGCGCTCCGCCGTCCCTTTGGGAGCCCGTTGCTGAACCGCCTGCAAAACATTCTCCCAAGGGATTTGACCACTTAAGGAGGCCACGACTCCCAAAGCGACGACATTCGCGCTTTGTTCGGTTCCAAATTGAGTGCGGGTCGCTTTGGTGATCGGTAATGAATACAGATTCTTACTGCGCGGCTTCACTTCGGTTACTTGGGAATGATCCACG
>NZ_JYNH01000337.1 GCF_000960765.1 Desulfosporosinus sp. I2
CATTTTGCTTGTTTACCTGGCGATGACCTACTTTCCCAGGAGCTATGCTCCAAGTATCCTTGGCCCTGGAGGTCTTAACTTCCGTGTTCGGTATGGGAACGGGTGGAACCCCTCCGGCATGATCACCAGATGCGTACTCGAGGTTCGAGGCGCGATGCGCGAGGTTCGAACTCGAATTGTTTTCTGTAGAAAACAAGAGCTAAAGGATTTATCCCTCAACCGCTATTCTCTCAAAACTGCACAGAGTCTATTTTCTAGTAATTGTCTTAAGAAC
>NZ_JYNH01000338.1 GCF_000960765.1 Desulfosporosinus sp. I2
CATACTGTTATACCGGATCGGATCGAGGCGGGAACCCATATGATTGCTGCAGTCATGACTGAGGGAGATGTGTTGATTAAGAATGTAGTACCAGAGCATTTGGAACCGGTTATTGCAAAATTGCGCCAATCAGGAGCTATTATAACTCTGATGGATGAGGCTATCCGTGTTCAACAGAGGGGAAGAATTAGCGGGGTGGATCTTAAGACGATGCCTTATCCCGGATTTTCCCACAGATATGCATCCCCAGTTTATGGCAATGCTCTC
>NZ_JYNH01000339.1 GCF_000960765.1 Desulfosporosinus sp. I2
GGATGCAGCCTGGAAAAAAGGCGAGAATTTTCGACTGTTAGGTCTTTCCCTGCTTCATAGGTGAACATTGCTTTATGCTCTGCCCCATGATATTGAAAAACCCGCTGGATATCTTTGAGCCGAGAAATTACCAAGATGTAGAGGAAAAACACAACGAGTCGTATTGCCCCCTCCAAAAGATTCTGCCATACGACCCCGGTAATCTTTCCTTGAAGCAAGTGGGCCATTCCTGTAGGCAATCCGACAAAAAGCAGAAGGCC
>NZ_JYNH01000340.1 GCF_000960765.1 Desulfosporosinus sp. I2
CCACTCCCATCTGCCACCCTAATTCCAGCGCTTTGATGTTGCGCTCCGCCGTCCCTTTGGGAGCCCGTTGCTGAACCGCCTGCAAAACATTCTCCCAAGGGATTTGACCACTTAAGGAGGCCACGACTCCCAAAGCGACGACATTCGCGCTTTGTTCGGTTCCAAATTGAGTGCGGGTCGCTTTGGTGATCGGTAATGAATACAGATTGTGACTGCGTGGCTTCACTTCGGTCACTTGGGAATGATCCACA
>NZ_JYNH01000341.1 GCF_000960765.1 Desulfosporosinus sp. I2
TGAAGATCCCTTGAGCGGCAGCCTGATTATCAAATACCTCCAGGACAGCAAAATCGTGGAGGAAGAGTTCGATTTGGTGGTCCTGGCCATGGGGGTTAAACCGCCGAAGGCTGCCGGGGAACTGGCCCGTGTTACGGGGATAAACTTGAATGAATACGGCTTCGCCCATACCAAACCCCTCGACCCGATTCAGACCTCCAGAGCAGGCGTTTTCGTGGCGGGAGCTTTCCAGGG
>NZ_JYNH01000342.1 GCF_000960765.1 Desulfosporosinus sp. I2
CCAATGTTTGATGCGATGGGTTCTAAGTTATATAAGTTCCCTGGCATTGGAGTGGATGAAAACTCTACCTTCCAATTTAATGAACAGGAATATATGAAAGCAGACGATTACGATGAGTTTATTGCCAGCCCGACAAAATGGCTTGTTAATCACTATTTGCCGAATATTAGCAAGGAATTAGAGAATCCCGGATCTTACAGATCCACTGTAGCCTTAATCAAAGGGGG
>NZ_JYNH01000343.1 GCF_000960765.1 Desulfosporosinus sp. I2
TCCTGACTAGAGTACCTAAAAAGTGGTACTAGTGTGAACATCACAACTAGGTATATGTTTTCTTCTAAAGCTTGTTTCCATACTCCTAGAGGAGCATTGTAATTTAGAAAAATAATGATGCTTAAGGAAAATGAAATAAGGCCAATGATCAAAGTAGTACCCGAAACTACTACAAAAACTAAGGGCAATCACGATAACCATGATCAAAAGATTAAAAATCAAGTCTACG
>NZ_JYNH01000344.1 GCF_000960765.1 Desulfosporosinus sp. I2
AACAAGGTAGCCGTATCGGAAGGTGCGGCTGGATCACCTCCTTTCTAAGGAGAACCAAATCGAGGTTCGAAGTTCGATGCACGAGGCACGAAGGAAACGAGTGCTAAGACATCGAAGAATCTCTGGTTTTATCCTAAGGGTCGATTCTTTTAAAGGACGAAAGTCTGGCGAGAGGTCATTAGAGTCGAAAGACTTAAGCCGAGGGATCGGCAACTCATTGGAAC
>NZ_JYNH01000345.1 GCF_000960765.1 Desulfosporosinus sp. I2
TTTTAGGTCAAGCCCTCGACCTATTAGTACCAGTCAGCTCCACACGTCACCGCGCTTCCACACCTGGCCTATCAACCTGATCATCTTTCAGGGGTCTTACCAGCTTACGCTGTGGGAAATCTCATCTTGAGGTCGGTTTCGCGCTTAGATGCTTTCAGCGCTTATCCGCTCCGAATATAGCTACCCAGCTGTGCCTCTGGCGAGACAACTGGTACACCAGGG
>NZ_JYNH01000346.1 GCF_000960765.1 Desulfosporosinus sp. I2
ACGTGAACGGATTCAATTTAAACAACCTATCGGCAATTTCCAAGGCATTCAATTTATGCTCGCTGATATGGCAACCCAAATCGAAGCTTCGAAATTACTGATTTACCAGGCCGCTTCCCTGAGAATGGCTGGACTGCCGTACAGTAAACAAGCCTCCATGGCTAAGATGTATGCGAGCGATACGGCGGTACGAGGTGACTACTGACGGCGATGTTCAATTTGC
>NZ_JYNH01000347.1 GCF_000960765.1 Desulfosporosinus sp. I2
GCGTGAACGGATTCAATTTAAACAACCTATCGGCAATTTCCAAGGCATTCAATTTATGCTCGCTGATATGGCAACCCAAATCGAAGCTTCGAAATTACTGATTTACCAGGCCGCTTCCCTGAGAATGGCTGGACTGCCGTACAGTAAACAAGCCTCCATGGCTAAGATGTATGCGAGCGATACGGCGGTCAAGGTGACTACTGACGCGGTGCAAATTTTC
>NZ_JYNH01000348.1 GCF_000960765.1 Desulfosporosinus sp. I2
GGTTATCGACCTGTCGCAAACCGGCGGGACCTGCTTTATTGAGCCGGCATCTGTGGGCAGACTGCAATCAGAGCTGTCCGCACTGCAAATTGAAGAAGACAGCGAAGTCAGGCGTATCCTGTATTCCCTAACTGCTCTTATAAGCGATAGTCTTCCGACTATTAAGCAAAACATCGAGACGATGGAAACACTGGACTTTTTCTCTAGTC
>NZ_JYNH01000349.1 GCF_000960765.1 Desulfosporosinus sp. I2
ATGACGTTGAAATTCAAGAACGAAAGGACCAAATTGTTAAATTCCTTCAGACAATGGTCCTAAGCAACAATCCGTTGGAGAATTTCGCCACAATTTCGCTTGGAATTCAGGTATTACAGGTAGTAATGGCCCCAATGGCAGATAAAGAAGGGGTAGGTGGACATGTCGCAGTTTTACGTGATGTCACCGCTTCTTTACGGGG
>NZ_JYNH01000350.1 GCF_000960765.1 Desulfosporosinus sp. I2
CCTTTGACCATTTAGGTTCACTAGGTACTTGTTTTTCCTTTTCATTATAATTACTTTCAAAAAGTTGAACAGGAGTTGAATATGGAATAGTATCTAAAAAAAGGACCTTGTTCATTATCATATGCAATCTTTTTTCCATCAAAGGTTATATCAGCTCTATTACTTCCTTTTGGATATTTGATAGTTTCAGTAACTGTAAA